>QGUR01000339.1 GCA_003242205.1 Chloroflexota bacterium
CCATAACCATAACCATACCCGTAATCCTCATCGCGAGGATTGACGCGGTTCAGGATAGCGCCCTTGGGTTCGATACCGATCTGTTCAAACTGTTCTTTGGCTCGCAGCGCGCCCACCCGGCGTGTCTTTGCTGCATCGAGGATGAGGATGACTTCGGCTTTCACAGTGCCCGCCAGAACAACCGAATCGGCGACGACAAGGGCGGGGGGCGTGTCGATCAGGACGATATCGATATTGGGAGACTGGTTGAACGCTTCAAGCCAGCGAACCATGAGCGCCGAACCGAGAATTTCCGTCGGGTTGGCCGGGATAAAACCGCTCGTAATGACCTTCAGGTTGGGGATTGTAGTTTCCTGAATGCATTGCTTCAGGTCCGGATTATCTGCGGCGGTGTCATGCGCTCCGCCGGAGCCGGCAGCGACGCGGCTTCGTGTCGGGTCGGCCAGCAGCAGCGTTGTCAGGCCTACCCGATTCTCCAGCGAGAAAATCTGGTGCTGTACAGGGCGACGCAGGTCCGCGTCGATTACGAGCACGCGCATACCGGCCTGCGCCAGACTGACCGCGATATTCGCGACAGTCGTGCTTTTCCCCTCTACCGGGCCAGGGCTGGTAAATACGTAGATTTTGCGATTGTCTTCGCCGGCAAGGAACAACAAGTTTGTGCGTATCGCACGGTAACTTTCCGCAATCGTCGCTGGCACGGTTGGATGCGTGATGAGCCGCTCAGGATAGCTGGCGCGGCGTTTGCCAAAGCGCGCAATCGAACCGAGAACGGGCAGGTTAAGCAGTTCGGCCACCTGCTCTGAAGAACGTACCCGGTCATCGATATACTCGATGAACAGGGCAAGGCCGCCGGCCAGCGTTGCGCCTACCAGCGCGCCCAGAACCGTGGCGCTGAGCACGCTGCTGCCGCTGGGGGTAGTGGGAATACGCGCGCGTTCGACGATATCCAGCGCGTTGGTGCGCTGTTGGAGCGTGGCGATGGTGGCCGAAAAGTCGGCAATTGTGGCCGTCGCCGTATTGATTTGATCGAGGATGACATTGCGCTGGGCGGTCAGCCGCGTGATTTCGTCCGCTTCCGTAGCGTTTTCAAGCTGCCGGTTGATGGCGGCAAGCTGCTCCCGTTGTTCTGCGAGTTGTTCGTTCAGTGACTCAATTTGTGCGTTTGCCAGAGCCAACTGCCGTTGCTGGTCCTCGGTCAGGTTGGTCGGGCTTCTGGCGATCAATTGCTCGGCTAATCCATTGGCGATGTCTGCTGCCAGCACCGGGTCGGTCCAGGTCACGGAGATGACGAGCAGGGACGTGTTTGAGCGGATGCGAACGTCAATGTTGTTGCGAAGGCGTTCGGGGGTTAGCGGCAGATCCAGATTGTCGATGGTTCCCTGCAATACATCGTATGTCTTGACGAGTTCTGCGTACGTCTGCGCGAGGTCGATACCAGTCCGGATATCAGCGCTGTTGGGATTGGGCGCTTCAATGTAGCGGCCGATGGCCAGCATGGTTTCGGCATTGTAGGTTGATGGCTGGCCGGTACGCACGATGAAGCTGACGCCGCCTGCCAGAAATGCCGCGAGGATGATCAGCCAAAGCCATTTCCGGAATAGCCGGACGTACTGAATAAATTCCATTAAGCTCGATCTCCAGGTATTTTGTCTCGGGACAGGACTTTTTTCGCCCGACAGACCGGATCGTTATTAGCCATCAAAACAGCAATTGTATAGTATAGTAGGCAAATGACCTATGAACAGGTAGAAACTGCCCGGGGCTACTAACGCGGCTGGTAAGTGGGGACCTACGTTTCAACCTGCGGCAGTGTGTTTGAAAAAGGATACAACGCCAACCACAGTCTAACATACGATATCCTGCAAACATTCATAAGATCGGTCTACCAGATAGGGCTCTATATGATGCAGCGACTAATCTCAGCTCTGATGCTTACCGCACTACTACTTCCGCAGGCGACGCTCTGGGCACAGTCCGTTTGTCAGGCGTTAGTGAATGAAGCGCTGTCCCGAATTGGCACAGCCTGCGCCAATTTGGATCCCGATAGCGCATGTTATGGTTTTCCCACGCTCAACGCCGTTTTTACAGAGCCATTAACATCGGGCGCGTTTTCCGAGCCGGGAGATCGGGTTAACCTGGCGCAAATTGCTTCTATTAAACCCGCTGCTGCGAACCTGACCACATCAGAGTATGGTATTAGCGTCATCAGCATGCGGGCCAATCTGTCGAACGCGCTGCCTGCTAGCCAGACTGTCAGACTTATTCTAATCGGCGGCCAGGAACTGGAGAGCGGCGTCCGGCCTGAGGACGCGCTTCCGCCCAGTGATGTGCTCGTCAACGCGCTAACTGTTGTGGAAGCGCAGTTGCGCCCGACACTGGATGGCGCGACCGATCCCGAAAGTTACATGACTGTGCCAGCCGGCGCAAGCGTCATTCTCGATGCGATCAGCGAGGATGGGCAGCAGGTCCGCGCTGTTTATGGTGGTCGGAGCGGATGGATGGATGTGGCGGCGATCAGCCCGGACACCGATCTCAGCGCATTGCCATCCATTGGGCCAAACAACATGACGCCGATGCAGTCGTTCTATCTGCCGGTGAATGATGACCTCTTCTCATCGAATTGCGTCGATGCGCCTGCGATGGTGGTTGTCCAGACGCCAGCCGACCATGTTGTCGACATCTGGGTCAATGGCGTACAGGTTCGTCTTGAGGATGCGTCGCTGATCTTCCGCGTGACCGGCTCTCCGAGTAGCCCGCGCCTCGAACTTGTCGTGTTCCATGGCCTTGTCAGTCTCTTCCCAGGCACGCCGCAGGAACTCATCGTGCCTCCCGGCTTCACGACGAGCGTAGGTCTTGACAGCGCGCCAACCAGCCTCGGCATCGAAGGCGACCCGGATGAACTGCCGGTAGTCGGCCTGTGGGCGACGCCGCGCGCTCTGACGCAGGACGAGTTGGCGTTCTTCTCGTCAATAGAACAGTTGCCGGCGAATATCCTGAATTACGCGCTGTCCGTGCCGCAACTGGTTCAGGCGTCCGGCATTGGCGGGCCAATTCCGCGTCTCATCTTCTCCAACCCGCGCGCGCTTGCCATCGTCACCCGCGCGTGCGAGCAGGGGCGGCTGCCGGAAGCGACGTGCGACCTGTTGCTTGGGCCGTGACTTCCCGGCGATCTGACTGAATTTGTTGAAGCCCACATGCGTCCATGTGGGCTTCTTTTTTGCCTGATGGCTCTGGCTTCAGGCCAGTGCTTCGCGGAGAAACGCCGCGTTGTCTGCCAGCGCCTGTGCCAGCCTGCCGGCGAGGAAACGGTGCAGGGCTGCTGCTGCGACAGGCTGTTCCTGTTCCAGCCGAATGAGTTCAGGCCGCGTCAACACGTAGACGACGCTTGGTTCCTCTGCCATGATCGTGGCCGTCCGCTGGGTGTCGAGGTAGAAGCCGATCTCACCCAGAACAGCGCCCGATGTCGCCGTGCGGACCCGGATGGCGTTGCCCGTTTCAAACTCGACCTGAACGCTCAACAGGCCAGACTCGATAAAGAACATGCTGCCGGCGCTTTCGCCCTGCTGCACCAGTCGCTCGCCTGCCTGTAGCCGCATGCATTCCATGACTTCCATGATGGCGTCAGCGGTTTCGCGCGGCATGTGCTTTTCCAGTTCGCTCACCAGCGAGGCGTCGTTTGCTCGAACCTGTATCGATGCATCGCGCAGCAACTGGTTCTCGCACCATTCGACTGCGTGATCCAGATCGGGAAAAAGGCGGACTGTTTCTTCGCTCAGGATGTCGCCGAAGGTTTGAAAGCGCTCTAGCATCTCGGCGTTCAGGCCGGCGAGGACAAGCATAAAGCGGTGATTTTGCGCGATTTGTTTCATGCGCGCGAAACTCATCAGCGCGGAGGTATCGAAGTTAGTGACGAGGCGAAAATCAAAAATCACGTAACGCAGGGCAATGCCGTCTGCCTCAGACAGTCGCCGCTGGATCAGTTCGAGCAGGCTGTTCGCAGTACCGAAGAAGATATAGCCCTTCAAACGGAGGATATGGATCGCTTTGCCATGCGTGCTGAGGTAGTGTCGTTCATCCGGCGGCCGTTTGACCGTGCTCTGATAGCCTTCGCCGGTGAAGACCTGTTTGACCACGCTTTCGCGGCTGTAATCGACCAGAAACAGCAGCACGGCCATCAGCAGGCCAACGGCGATCCCTTCAAGGTAGCCGCCAAACATAACGACGCCCAGAATAGCCAGCACGATGGCATAGTCTGCGCGTGATATTTTCCGGCGAGCGTCGATCACCCATTCCACGAGCAGGTGCAGGCCGAGGAAGATGACCAGCCCGCCAAGGATTGCTCGCGGGATTAGCATTAAAAACTGATCGCCGGCAAGCGCGACGCTGGCTGTGATCAGCGCCGCGGTGATGCCCACCAGACGGCCGTTCGCGCCGATCAGGTGCGTAATCAACGACACGCTGAGCGCATGGTAGCCCGGCATCCCGCCGAGAAGCCCGGAGACGACGTTCGCAGCGCCGGTAGCTTTCAATTCGTGGTTGAGGTCAATGTCTTTGCCGACGGCC
>QGUR01000039.1 GCA_003242205.1 Chloroflexota bacterium
CTTCGTTTTCCCTGCGAGGCGGGGGATCCCCCCCGCCACATCCCCCGCCCCCCCGCCGCCGATGGCCTGATTATCGACGCCGATCTGTTTGTCGATTACGTGCGCGCCAACGACCTCGACCGCGAGCTTGAGGCCGGCGTCTATTTCCTCTACCGGACGCAGAACATCCCCGCGATGGCCCACGCCCTGACCGACTCGCGCAGCAGCCAGTTCCCGTTCCGCATCCTCGAAGGCTGGCGGCTGGAAGAGATCGTCGACGTCATCGACCAGAACCCGTTTTTCGGCTTCAGCGGCGAAGATTTCCTGCGCGTGGCCGGCCCCGGCGCGCCGCAAGACCCGGATTTTGTTCAGTTCGTCGGCCTGCCGGAAGGCGCGTCGCTGGAAGGCTTTCTCTATCCCGACACCTACCAGCTTCCGGCGACCGTGACGCCCGAAATGCTGCGCGACACACTCATCCAGCAATTCATCGCGGAAGTCGGCAGCGAACTGCATGCACAGGCAGCCGCTCAGAATATGACGCTCTACGAAGCGGTGACGCTGGCGTCGATCATCCAGCGCGAGGCCGTGCGCCCCGACGAGCAGCCACGCATCGCCAGCGTCTATCGCAACCGCCTGCGCGCGGGCATGAAACTCGACGCCGACCCGACGGTGCAATACGCCATCGGCCACGAGAACGGCACATGGTGGCCACAGATCACACAGGACGATTACACGACGACGCTTTCGCCCTACAACACCTATCTCAACACCGGCCTGCCGCCGGGGCCAATCGCCAGTCCGGGCATCACGGCCATTCGCGCAGCCATCAACCCGGAAACGACGCCTTACCTCTACTTCCGCGCCCGCTGTGATGGCAGCGGCTATCACAATTTTGCCGTGACGTATGAAGAACATCTGGCGAATGGGTGTTAGGCGGGAGAAGCGCGTCACACGGCAACCCGTCAGAGCGCGACGCGGCATGTTCTTAACGCTGGTAGCGCTGCTGCTTGGCGCGTGCGCGGTGGCGCGCTCGCCGGAAGTCGTGCGCGTCGCGCTGCTGGCTCCGTTTGAAGGCCGCTACCGCGAGGTCGGCTATAACTCGCTCTACGCTGCCCGCGCTGCCGTCGAAGACAGCGCCAGCCTGCAAATCGACCTGCTGCCCGTAGATGACGGCGGCAGTCCTGATTCAGCGCGTGACCGGGCCACGGCGCTGGCGCTTGACCCGCTGGTCGTCGCCGTCGTCGCGCTGGGCTACCATGCCACCACGCCGGAGGTTCAAACCGCCTTCGGCATGCTTCCCGTGCTGGTCGTCGGCCACTGGGATGCTGCGCCACAGACGGAGCGCGTCTTTATACTCGCCGCCGAAAACCTGAGCGAACGCCTCACCACCCCGCCGCGCATCGACGTGACCGACGCCGCGAGGCTGGAAGCGCCCCTGACCGGCGGCGACGTTCTGGCGCTCGAACAGTTCCCCGGACTGCGCGACAGGCTCGACGGCATCACCGTCGTTTCGAGCGCAAGCCTGCCGGATGCCGCCTTTGCCGGACGCTACGGGCGCGGTGAGTTGTTCGCGCCCGAACCGGGTCTGCTCGCCTCCCTGACGTATGACGCCACCCGCATGGCCGTGGACGCCGCGCTCGCCAGTCTCGACCGCGAGGACAGGCGCGCAGCCGTCACCAACACCATACGGACCGGCACATACGAGGGCCTCAACGGCTCTATCGCCTTCGAAAACGGCTACTGGCGAGACGCTCCGGTCAACGTCTACCGTTACGACGAAAACGGCAGGTTAGTCGCTGTACAAAACCTGATAGAACAGCGGTAGCGGCTGAACCTCGTCCTCGACGATTAAAATCGCTTTTCGCAGCAGCGCAGCCGCCCGTGGAATGCGCGCTTCGTCGTTGGCGTAAATCGTCGCCAGCGGCTGGCCCGCTTCCACCTCGTCGCCAACCTTGACATGGACTTTGACGCCGACGGCAAGGTCAATCGGGTCATCCTTCGTCTCGCGCCCTGCTCCCAGCTCAAATGCCGCCCGCGCCACGTCGATAGCAACCACCTGACTCACCGTGCCGCCCGTTTCGGCGACCAGCGTCTCCGTCCACTGCGCCTGTGGCAGCAGGTCGGGATTGTCCACCATACGCACGTCGCCGCCCTGCGCCTGCACCATCTGGCGGAACTTGTCGAACGCCTGCCCGTTCTCAAGCTGGCCGATCAGCAGCTTTTCCACCTCGCTGGCGTCCGTCCAGCGCTCGCCGCGCCCCGCCAGCTTCAGCATGTGCGCGGCGATATGCAGGCAGTGCTGGCGGAAATCATCCGGCCCGCCGCCCTTCAGCGTCTCAATCGCCTCGGCAACCTCCAGCGCGTTGCCGACCGCATAGCCAAGCGGCTGGTTCATGTCGGAAATCGCGGCGATCACGTCACGCCCGGCGTCGCGGCCAATATCCACCATCGTCTGCGCCAGCGCGCGCGCGTCGTCCAGATTACGCATGAACGCCCCGCTGCCAACCTTGACGTCGAGCACGATTCCGTTCGCCCCGGCGGCGATCTTCTTGGACATGATGCTGCTGGCGATCAGCGGCAGGCTGGACACCGTTCCGGTCACATCGCGCAGCGCGTAGAGCTTGCCGTCGGCAGGAGCGAGTTGCAGCGACTGCCCCGCCAGAACGATGCCGTTTTCCTTCGCCAGCCGCCGGAACTCATCCGCCGGCAGATTGACGTTAAAACCCGCGATCGACTCGATTTTGTCGATCGTCCCCCCCGAAAAACCCAGCCCGCGCCCGCTCATCTTGGCAACCGGCACACCGCAGGAGGCCACCAGCGGCAGCACCACCAGCGTCGTCTTGTCCCCCACGCCGCCGGAAGAATGCTTGTCCACCGCGTAGTCGGTAATATCGGACAGGTCGAGGATGTCGCCCGACCGCGCCATTGTCAGCGTCAGATCGACCGTTTCCTGGCGTGTCATGCCACGAAGATAGACGGCCATCAGCCACGCCGCCGCCTGATAGTCAGGTAAGTTCCCCCGCGTATAAGCGTCTATAAACCAGGAGATTTCTTCCCGTGTCAGTGGAAGACCGTCGCGCTTTTTTTCGATGATCTCGACCGCGTGCATCGCATTTGCTCCCGGTGGGCGTTATCACCAATATGATGTTGATTATCTTACTCGCAATAGCCGCTTTTGGCCTGATCCACAGCCTGCTAGCTGGACAACGCGTTAAACAATGGGCGTCTCGCCGCTTCGGCCAGCGCTCTTATGAAGGTTTCTACAGGCTGGCCTATAACGTTCTGGCGGCGCTCACGATCCTGCCGGTGATCGCGCTCGTTGCCCTGCGTCCGGGCGCGGTCGTATGGCAGGTTGATACCCCGCTACTGCGACTGCTGCTCAATGGCCTGCGGCTGGCCGGCGCAGCCGGACTGGGCCTGTCATTGATTCAGATCGATCTGGGCCGATTTGCGGGCCTCTCTCAGGCGCTGGCCTACTTCCGGGGCGAGCCGCTGCCGTTGCCCCCGGAGCCGCTGCAAACGCGCGGGCTGTACCGGTTTGTGCGGCATCCGCTCTATTTCTTCTCGCTGCTGGCACTCTGGCCCGCCCCGACGATGACAGAAACGTTGCTGGCGTTCAACATCGGCGCGACGTTGTACTTCATCATCGGTTCACGGTATGAGGAACGCCGGATGCTGGCCAGCTATGGCGACGCCTACCGGCGCTACCAGAAGCAGGTTCCATGGCTACTGCCCCGTTTCCGGCGCGCGAACTCTGAAAATACTCATCAATTATTAGTTTAAGAAGGCTGAACGATAAGGTATATTTCACACAACTGGACGGGTTTGTAAGACTCAGGAAGTAGCGCAGGGCCACTATGGATCCGAAGAAGAAACAGCAATTCACCATTATCGGCGCGATTGTCCTCGTCGCGGTCATCGCGGTTGGCGCGTTGATCGCGTTGTCAGGGCGGACAACAGCCTCCTCCGTCGATTTTTCATCGCTGGAGAAGACACGAACGCAAGATGGCGCGTTCGTGCTGGGAGATCCTGACGCGCCAGTCACAATTGTCGAATTTGCCGACTTTGCCTGCCCGCATTGCCAGAACTACCGGCACGATATCGACCGGTTCATTCGGGAGCACGTCGCTACCGGCAATGCGAAATTTGAGTATCGCTTCTTCCCGACGGTCGGCGGCGCGCTGACCGACTTCGCGGGCAAGGTCGCCGTCTGCGTTGACGAAATTCGGCCCGGCGCATTCTGGGAAGCCTACGACATCTTCTACCAGTTAGCCGAATCAGGCCAATACAGCGACCGTATGGGGAGCATCATCGCCGAGCGTCTGGGCATCGACTACAGTCAGGTGCTGGACTGCACGTCCGAGGTCAATCAGGTACAGACCGATGTCGCCCTTGGCCGCCAACTCGGCGTCACCGGTACACCTGCCGTCATGATCCGCTACGGCGATGGCCAGCCGCAGTTTATCAACGCCAACGGCCGCACTTATAACTCCGGCGGCGTGCCATACGACGTCCTCAATCAGGTTGTTCTGGCCAGCCAGCAATAAACGACGTCGTTCGGGGTTCGGTGTGGACAGCGTCACCATGGCAGTATGATGAACCAGCAGACGAGCCCTCCCGATACCCCGATCACGCTGGAAAATGTTTCCGTAGATGTCGTGATCTTCACGCTGCGCAGTCGCGACCTCCAGGTTTGCCTGGTGCGCCGCGACTGCGCGCCGTTTAAGGACGACTGGGCGCTTCCCGGCGGCGGCGTGCGCGTCGATGAGCCGCTGGAACGGGCAGCCCTTCGCATCCTGCACGCCAAAACCGGCGTGCGCGACCTCTACTTACAGCAGCTTTTCACCTTCGGCGACCCAGGGCGCGACCCCCGGCGGCGCGTCATCAGCGTCACTTACTTCGCGCTGATTTCGTCGGAGCGCATCGCGACCAATCACCTCGACGGCGACAGCGAAACCGTGGGCTGGCACAGCGTGTATGCCCTGCCCCGGCTGGCCTTCGATCACGCAGAGATCATCCAGTACGCGCTGGTTCGTCTGCGGAACAAGATCCAGTATTCCGCGGCGGCCTTCGAGCTGATGCCGGAAGAATTCACCCTGCGCGAGCTGCACGACGCCTATATGGTCATCCTGAACGACTACACGCTCGACAAGGCCAACTTCCGCAAGAAAATCCGCGAGGCCAATATCCTTGAACCCGCGTCGGGATACCGCGAAACCGGCGGCCGCCCCGCCCGGCTTTACCGCTTTCGCAGGGATGCCCAGCCCGAAATCAAAGCCCGCCGTTTCTTCCCCTAAGCCTCCAGCGTGGTCACCAGCTTCAGGCCCTGTTCGGCATAGCGCGAGAGGGTCGCTTCGGCAATGGCGTCGAAGTCAATCTCCGGATGCGCGACCGACGATGTGGCGTCGATGAGCACATGCAGCCTGCGAATCATGTCAGGCTGGCCGTCAAAATAGCGCATCATCGACGTGACGGTTTCCAGTACGCAGTGGCTTTTGGCCTGCCCCGCGATGTAGATCGCCTGATACCCCGCGACCAGATCGAGGAACTCGGTATTCAGCCCGCCCTGAGGGTGTTCCGGCACTTTGACTTCCGGCTCCAGCATCGAATAGTGCTCGGTCTTCGGGATCGACCCCTTGCTGACGAAAACGGGTTGCGCCTGCCGCGCCGCCGTGTGATAGGCAATCGCTTCGTAAAGCGCGGGCGTGATCGTATGCCCCGGCGTGCCGATCAGCGTGTGGTAGGGCCAGATCATCAATGCTTTCTTCGCCTGGCTTTCAAGCTGCTCAACGTACTGAAGCGACCATTCCACTTCATAAAGCGGACGCCAGCACCCCGCCCGCACGTCGGCGCTTTCGATGGGCGTGAACGGCGCGGGATGCGTTCCATCCGGCCCGGCCCACCACGTCGGGAAGAAAATCTGAATCGGCAAATGGCTGTCCAACGAGGCGGCAATCGTCGTAATCCGGTCGAGGCGGTTGTAGATCCACTCGATCGTGCGGCGGGTGTCCTCGATGGCTCCCGGCACACTCAGCGCGCCGTCGGCATGAATAAAATCGACCTGCGCATCGACGAGCAGCAACAGGGTGCGTTCCTGATCGTCCGCGGCAGGTGAACAACCGGCGGTGCGCCCGGCAGCGACGACGCGGTTCAGGTCAGGCGCGTACAGCCTGCCAACGGCATCTGGATTGTAGAATTCTGGCAACAACATCTGTCACTCCTCAGTCGTACGTATCATCCCAAGTTTGTCGCGCCATCCCGTAGCTGGCAAGGCTGAGCGGCGCTGTTGGCCGGTCGCGCAGACAGCGCGCGAGCGTTGTTCGCCCCCGACCGGGCAGCCGCAGATTGAACGATTGCCTTTCTCATCAGAATGCCCTAGTATATTTGTCACTCATAACGTATACAGCTTCTTTATCGACTTTCCGCATTGATCAGCGGTACTATTAAGTGAAAACTCGTTCTGCTACGAGAAATTCAATGCCGTCAGTTCTTGTCATCGAAGACGAGCCGAACATTCTTTCCAACACCATCGACATTTTGCGCTTCGAAGGTTACGAGGTCTATGGCGCAACGAACGGCAGAACCGGCGTTGAGATGGCGCACCAGAAACGCCCGGACCTCATCATCTGCGACATCATGATGCCCGAATGCGACGGCTATCAGGTGCTGGAAGCCCTGTCCAGCAATGCGAATACGCGGTCCATCCCCTTCATCGTGATGTCGGCCCGGATTGACGAGAAGTCACTGGAACACGCCATCACGCGCGGCGCCAAGGACTATCTGCTGAAACCCTTTACACTCGCGGAACTGATCAGCGTTGTCCGCCGCTATCTTAACGACAACGCCTGAAACGCAGGCGCAGCAAAGCCGGGCAGCCTCTGGTTATTGATCCCATCAGCCCAGCGCGACCGGCAAACGGGGCTGCTTTTCGGTCGGTCGCGCAGCGCCATCCCGATACTGATAAAGCAGAACGTAATCAGGATAATCTGAAGCCGGCGTCGGCTGCCATTCGCCGATGCTGAAAAGCTGCAACTGTCCCCGGATGCGCGCCAGACTGACGACAAACGGCAAACGCCGGTAGAGCGTGTGAACAGGCGCCTCGCCCGCGCCGGGGTTGGCCCGCCGCGCCAGCATACCGAGCGCGGCCTGCAACCGCTTTGCATCCGGCACGCCGCGAAAGCTCCAGAACAGGCGCGGGACGTGAGCATCCTCTTCCAGCAGCGGCGCGATAGCCTCGGCCTCCTCCGCGCGCACCTCGTCGACCAGCAGGCAATCAGCGTTCGCGTCGAGCGCCTGCCGCACGCAGTCCGCGAACGTCACTGCTGTCTCCCCGCTGCCCGGCCAACGCACGATAAAGCGCTGCGCCGAAACAGGCAGCCTCAGTTCACCGGCACGCTCGACGGTAGCGATGCGATCCGCTTCCGGCAACCGGGCGGCAAGCGCGTTCAAAAGCGTCGTCTTGCCCGTTTCCCCCTCCCCGACGATGATGAACCCGTAGGGAGACGCGACCAGTGACGCCAGAAAATGCGCCGCATCGTCCGGCAACATGCCATTGTCAACCAGCGCGTTCAGGTCCGGCGGCTGGCGCGGATGCAGGCGGATATCGGCGCTCAGGACGAAGGTGGCCGGCGGGCCGATGACGGTGATGGCCAGCGGGCGACCATCGACAGTCAGGCCGGTTTCGACCGCAGGCTGGTCGTCATCGAGCCGCGCGCCCGCGTGATCCAGCAGGCGCGTGAGGATCTGGCGCAAATGGCGTTCGTCGTCAAAGACAGGCGTGAGCGTTTCTAACTCGCCGTGGCCGCGTCGCACGGCAATGCGCGTCGCGCCTTCCAGCGCAATGGTCATAATGCGCTCATCGACAATCAGCGCATCGAGCGGGCCGTAGCCAAACAGCCGGCTGTATACCTGCCGCATCAGCCCGGCGCGCTCATCATCGCCGAGCGCAATCGACTCGACGGCCAGCACGTAGTCCACGGTTTCGCGGAGCAGTTTCAAACGATCAGCGCGCGTCTTCGCTTCGCTCAGCGGTGGGCTGTTCGGGCTAAATTCTTCAAGAAACGCGGCTTCAATACGCTCGACCAGCGCGGCGCGAGAGTACTGGCGCGTACCAGAACGCGCGGGGATCAGTTCCGGCTCGCGCCCGCGGTCGGCGTCGGGTCGAGGACGCCACGCCCTCGGTTCGCGCTTACCGGCATTTCGTTTCGCTTCATCCATGACATTCGCTACAAGCTACTGAGATCGACGGGGCGCAGGTCGGGATTATCACAGGCGCGGCGGCCAACCTTGGCCATATCGACCCACTGCCCTGCGATCCGCACGCGCACTACGTCCATTGTAAAGTCGGTATTGGTCTCCGAATCGTTACGAAGGAAGGTCGAGCCAACGCCATAAGCATCGACCGGAGCACCCTCACGCTCGAAATGCTCGATCCGGTCGCGGTTGAAACCGCCCGAAACCACGATCCGCGTGTTACGGCAATAAGCGCGCGCCAGTTCGGTTTCGTCCTCGCGCAGATCCCAGCTCTGCCAGGCGTTGTCGAGCGCGGCGCGCACATGGCGAACAAGCGCCGGGGTGACGCCTTTCCCGGCCCCCGGCCCAAGCCCGGCGTCGCTCAGGTCGCCAGACGTGTCGATCCGCACGCCATCCAGCGTCCAGCGGCGCTGCCCCTCAATATCGCCGTCCCGCCATGCTTGCAGATACAGTGGCCAGAAGGCGTTGAGCGTTGCGACGGCATCCCGCGCTGAGTCGTTGTTAAAATCCACCAGAGCGATACGCAACACGTCCAGCGGCAGGAACCGCGCGAACGCCAGTGTCGCCTCGGCGGTATCCCCCAGAAAGACGGCGATCAGCGAGTGGGGGATCGTTCCGGTGCCAAGCCCGCCCCACAAAAGCCCTTGCGCGTTGGTGCTGACGATGGGGGCCACCCGCTTGCCGCTCTCATGGTTGTAACGCTGCACGCCCAACCAGTAGGCATAGCCATCATAAGCCTGCGTTTCCGCCAGATCGAAGCGCGCAGGGAAATACAATACCGATTTACCGTTGGCGGCCTTCATCACTTCATAGACGTTGGTCGCGATGCGGCTGAGGCGCGACAACACGCCCAAAATCGGCGTTTCCAGCAGTGCAAAGTCGCGGTAGCGCCCGCGAATCTTCAGCACGGGGCGCACGTCTTCCGCATTGCCGCCATACGGAGCCAGCTCGCCATCTTCAACCGCCTCGACATCGAGATGCTGCCACGTTTCGACGAAGCGGTCATTTTCCCAGTAGCCGGTACAGTGCCGCAGCAGACACAACGCGATATCGACGCCGCCAACCAGAGCGTACGGTTCGCGCCGCGGGAAAATCTGCGCTTCGACATACATCTCGGAGATGTCAATCGGCCCGGCGTCGTCCGGCAGGGGCCGCGAGCTTTTACCCGCAAAGGTGTAGCCAGAGGCCGCAGCCTCTGCCAGCAAGTGAACGATGTTCTCAAAATAGCGATCGCTGTAAATCCCGCGCCGTATGCCTTCGATATCCAGACGCAGGGCATTGTTGGTCAGCCGCGTTTGATTGAAGAGTGCCAAATTGTCCTCCGATGCGGGCGTTACGAACAGAATAACCCGAATGTCCTATAGATGATCGATGTGAACATGTCCAAATTTATAACGCCGCAGTGGGTACGCGCGCAACGAGACAGGGGAGGCTCCTCATAACCGTCGATCATCCAACGACGCGCCGCGAAACGTTCCCAATACCGGCCCGCTACGCCAAATCAGCGCTACAGCCACAGGTCCGGGCTGTGGTATACTGCCGCGCGTTATAGGGCAGGCACGCCGCCAAATATCAGGAAATCGTGATGAACGTTATACTGACGGGCTCCATCGCCTACGACTATCTGATGCGTTTCCCCGGCCGATTCAGCGAGCATCTGCTGGGCGATCAGTTGCATCAGGTCAGCCTGAGTTTTCTTGTCGAAGACATGACCAAGCACTGGGGCGGCGTTGCAGCCAACATCGCCTACACGATGGCTTTGCTTGGCATGCGCCCTCGCCTGATGGGCACGGTTGGCCGGGATTTCGGCGATTACCGCGCCTGGCTGGAAAGCGTGGGGGTCGACACCAGCACCGTCAGGCAAATCGACGACGTCTTTACCGCATCCTTTTTCGCCAATACCGACCTCGATAACAACCAGATTGCCTCGTTTTACAGCGGCGCGATGGCCTACGCGCGCGATTACCGGCTGAAAGACGCGCTGGACACCGATCCCGATCTGGTCATTATTTCGCCCAACGACCCTCAGGCTATGCTCAATCTGGCTGCCGAATGCCGCGAGCGCGGGTTGAAGTTCATCTATGATCCTTCCCAGCAAGTGCCGCGCCTGAACGGTGACGAGCTGTTGCAGTCGATGGAAGGCGCTTATGCGATGATCGTCAACGGTTATGAAGCGGAGATCATCAGCAAGAAAACCGGGAAATCCATCGACGCGCTGTGCGACGAACTGGAAATCCTCGTGATCACCCACGGCGGCAAAGGCTCGACCATCTACCATCAGGGCGAGCAAATCTCCATACCCGTGTTTCCGCCCAAGGAAATCAAAGACCCAACCGGCGGTGGCGACGCCTATCGCGCCGGGCTGATTCGCGGTATAGCGGCCGGCTGGCCGCTGAAGCTGGCCGGGCAGTGTGGCGCGCTGTGCGCTACCTACGCGTTGGAACACGTCGGCACGCAGAACCACCGCTTTACCATCGAGGAATTTGTGGCCCGCTTCCGCACGCAGTTCGATGACGAAGGGCTGTTATCCAGCCTTCTGGAAATGGATAGCGTCACGACGGCGCAGCGGTAAGCCGCTTTCCCCGGCTATCGAGATTACAGGGTTCATATACACATTTGACGACATTCGGTGCGTCGTGTGCTAGAATCCGCGCGTTTTGTGGAAGCCTTCACCATAATCCAACTCAGGAGACCTGATGACCGTTGAACACGATGTAAAGAATCTTGATTTAGCGCCGGGTGGCCGGTATCGCATTGAGTGGGCCGAGCAGGAAATGCCGGTCCTGCGCGCCATCCGCGAGCGCTTTGAACGCGAAAAACCACTGAAGGGCATACGCGTTTCCGCCTGTCTGCACGTCACAACCGAAACCGCCAATCTGATGCACACCCTGCAGGCGGGCGGGGCCGGAGTCGGGGCTTCGGGGTCCAACCCCTGGTTCGCCCGGGACGACGTCGCAGAGGGGCGGGTTTCGCCATACAAAAAACCGCTCTAGCCCACAAAGGGAGAAGACACCGAAACCTACTACGACCACATTCGCGCCGCGCTCGACCACCAGCCGCATATCACGATGGACGATGGCGCGGATCTGGTGAGCACCATTCACGGCCAGCGCACGGAACTGCTGGACAACATCGTTGGCGGCACCGAGGAAACAACAACCGGCGTCATTCGCCTGCGCGCGATGGCCCGAGACGGAGCGCTGAAATTCCCCGTCATCGCCGTCAACGACAGCGACACCAAGCACCTGTTTGACAACCGCTATGGCACGGGCCAGAGCACGCTCGATGGCATCATCCGCGCGACCAATATCCTGCTGGCGGGCCGCACGGTCGTGGTCGCCGGTTATGGCTGGTGTGGCCGCGGCGTCGCCAGCCGGGCACAGGGCATGGGCGCGAACGTCATCGTCACCGAAGTCAACCCGCTGCGCGCGCTGGAAGCCGTCATGGATGGCTACCGCGTCATGCCGATGGAAGAAGCCGCATCGATCGGCGACATCTTCATCACCGTAACCGGCGACAAGCATGTCATCGACGAGCACCATTTTGTCCGGATGAAGCACGGCGCGATTGTCGCCAATTCCGGCCACTTCAACGTCGAGATCAACATCCCGGCGCTGAAGAAGCTGTCTAGCCAGGAACCGCGCCTCGTCCGCCCGTTCGTCGAGGAATATGTTGTCAACGGTCGCTCGATCTACCTGCTTGGCGATGGCCGGCTCATCAATCTGGCCGCGGCGGAAGGCCATCCGGCGAGCGTGATGGACATGAGCTTTGCCAACCAGGCGCTGGCTGCCGAATTTATGATCCGCAACGGCGCTTCGCTTGAGCCACAGGTTCACAGGATCCCGGTCGAACTCGACCATGAAATCGCGCGCCTGAAGCTACAGGCGATGGGCGTTCGCATTGACGTACTGACGCCTGAACAGCAGCACTATCTGAGCCAGTGGGAAGAGGGAACCTGATCCGTAGGAGCTACTCTACACATTTTTCTTCAAAGGAGTTGCGGTTATGAAAACCACGGCTAGCCGGTTGATACTCGTCGGATCAACTCTGTTGCTGGCGACACTCGTCGCCCTGACCGTCTTTGCTCAGGCCGACGGTCAAGGGCTGGTGCGCTTTGTCCACGTCATTGCGGGCGCGGACGCGATTGACGTCTACACAGACGGCCAGCTCACCATTGACAATCTGGAACCGGGCGGCGTATCCGGCTTCATCGCCATGCAGCCGGGCGCGCACACCGTGACCGTCACCGAGGCCGACAGCACCACCGTGCTCTGGGAACAGACGATCAACCCCGCAGCCAATACCGCCCAGACACTGGTCGCGGCGACAAGTGAGCCGCTCGAATTTCAGGTGTTTCAGGACGACCTGGCGCCGCTTCGGCCGGGCTCCACTCGTTTCACGGCCATCCATGCGCTTCCCGACGGCCCGGTGGTTGATGTCATCCTCTCGGATGGGCGTCCGGTTGTCTCCGGCCTGAACTACGGCCAGATTTACGGAACGCTCGACATTCCGGCCATGAGCTATGAACTGGCCGTCGTGCCATCGGGCGAAGGTCTCGACAGCGCGATTGTCGCTGCCACGCCTTATGGCCTTCACGCAGGTATCTCGCACATTCTGCTCATTCACGGCTCTGCCGATGCCCCGCAGGCGACGCTGCTGAACGCGCCCACACAGGCTCAGGATGGCGCCGGTTTTGTACGTGTCATTCATGCCATTCCCGGCGGCGACCCGGTTGACGTGGCGCTCGATGGAACGGGATTTGCATCCGGCGTCGCTTTTGGCGGGGAGGTCGCGCCTTTCGCGGCTGTAGCCTCCGGAGACCATACCGTATCTGTCCGTGTGGCGGGTTCTGACACGGAACTGGTCACCGGCGACGTCACGGTTGGCGCAGGCGAATACGTCACGATTGCAGTTGCCCCGGCAGGTGGCGCTCCGGTGCTTCACACCTTCACGTCCGACCTCAGCGGTATCGCCGCCGATCATGCGCTTGTCAATGTGATCAACCTGCTCACCGGCGATGCGACAGCCAGCGTGACGCTGGACGATGGCGCCGAGGTTGCCAGCGGCGTCGCCGCGGGTGCGAGCAGCACGGGCGCGATTTCGCCCGTCGCAAGCGGCGCGACCGTCTCCATCGTCGCAGGCGAGGAAACCACCGAAATCGCAGCGCCGCTCGACGCTTTCTACGGCGGTGTGCTGTATGAGATCGTCATTACCGAAGGCGAAAGTGGGCCGGAAGTCTTCGTCGCCAAACCGGCCAGTATCGCTCAGGGCGTCGCCAGCGCGCCCGGTAACGAAATGCTCGCCGACGCGGTTTCTGAAACCAGCGAGATCGTTGCCGACGCCGACATCCCCGTCGCCGAGGAATCCGAAGTTGTGCTGACGGAGCCTGCGGTCGCACCGACCGAACCCGCGCCCGCACCGTCCTCTACGGAAGAGCCGCTGCCGACAGCTCGCGTCCTGCTCGATCCGGGCGCGAACCTGCAACTCCGCCAGTATCCGAGCAGCCAGGCGTTCTCGCTCGGCCTTGCCCCGGCAGGCGCAGTTCTCACCGTTCATGGCCGTCAGGGGCCGGCGGAACTCTCGGTTTTCGAGACGCCTTCGCCGGAAGCGACGGAATGGGTTGATCCCGTGACGCTGCTCGGCGAACGTGAAGACCTGCCCCGACTGGAAACATGGCTCTACGTAACCTACAACACACCCGACGGCGGCCAGATTCAGGCATGGGTCAACTCGCACTATGTCTCGGTGCATCTACCCAATGGCGACATCCTGCCGCTACGCAACCTGATCACCATCCCGTCGAACCGGCCCGGCGTCGCCCGTGATACTGCCATAACCGCTCCGCAGCCCACCCAGCCGACGATTTCGGCGATTGTCGGCGGGCTGGATGAAGGCGTAAACCTGCAAATCCGCCGGACGCCCGATATCGCCGGCGAGTCGCTGACGCTGGTTCCGAACGGCACGGAACTGGAACTGATCGGTATGAACGAAGCGCGCTCATGGGCCTTTGTGCGCTTCATCGAAGCGGACGGCGGCACGGTGACGGGCTGGGTGAACGCCCTGTTCCTGGTGGACTATCTCTATCAGAACCGGGATATCACTTTTGCCCAGCTCGAAGAACGCGGCCTGATCGACACCATCGAGGAATCGCAGCGCGGGCGTGTAGCCGGCGAGGTCAGTGTGCCGCCGACGCCAACGCGCGATCCGCTGCGCAACACGTATGTGGGCACGGTTATGCTGGATCCGGGCGCGAACCTGCAACTGCGCCGCAACCCGAATATCAACGCCGAATCGCTGGGCCTGATCCCGGCAGGCGAGCAGGTGGAGGTCAGCGGGCGCACGGAAGCCGGCGACTGGCTGCAAGTGACCTATGACGGCATTCAGGGCTGGTCGGCGGCCGCCTATCTGCGGCTGACGTTCAATGGTCGCCCGGCCAACGTGGCTGAATTGCCGGTTGTCGAGGCGGGCCAGACAACTCCACCTGCCGGTCCTGAAGGCACAGCCGAACCGGGCGCGCCGGTTGCGCCCGCCGGCCCCGATACGACCGCTGCGCCGTCGCAGGCGCTACGCCCGGCCGAGATCGTGGTCGACGTGATCGCCATGACTGTCGAACCCGGCGGCGATGGCACGGGCATGCCGGTGCTGACACGCGGACACAGGGTCAACTTCGTCTTCACGAGCGACGACGGCCAGTTTAGCCTGATCGAGCTGGAAGACGGCACGGCAGGCTGGGTGCCATCCTACGCGGTGCTGGTCCACGAAACCGATTCGTAAGCACCCCGCCCTCTTTCACGATGCTGAACGAAAGCCCTGGAAGCCGTATCCGGTTTCCGGGGCTTCTTGTTTGACGATCGTGATCGATATTCCTGTATGAACAGAATGGCAGTTCCGTTATAATCCTGCCAAAGCGATTTCCAGCCACCAGAACGGAACAGATCGTGCGCGTGCTCATCACTGGAGCCGGCGGTTTCGCTGGCCGACATCTTGCCCGGCACATTCTTACCGCTGTCCCCGACGTCGAGCTTCACGGAACCGTGCTAGGCCGGCCCTCCGCGGCGCTGAACACTTCAGTCATCCAGCACAGCGTCGATCTGCGCGACAGGGAAGCGGTTGTGGCGCTCTTCCGCAAGGTGCAGCCCGATCAGGTCTATCACCTTGCGGCGCTGGCCGCGGTTGGTCGCTCGTTCCACGCCGTCTGGGAAACCATCGAGAACAATGTGCGCGCGCAGCTCAGTGTGATCGAAGGCTGCCTCGCGCTGGATCGCCCGCCGCGCCTGTTGATCGTCAGTTCCGGGGAAATTTACGGGCCTGCCGCGCCTGAACACCTGCCGGCGTCGGAAGACGCGCCACTGCGGCCCGCCAGCCCTTACAGCGTGAGCAAGGTGACACAGGACATGCTCGGCCTGCATTATTTTCTCAGCCACGGCCTGCCGGTCATCCGGGTGCGCCCCTTCAATCATCTTGGGCCGGGACAAAGCGAGGGCTTTGTCGCGCCCGATTTCGCCATGCAGATCGCGCGTATCGAGCAAGGGCAGCAGGAGCCGCGCATTTTCGTCGGCAACCTTGAGCCGGAACGCGACTTCACCGACGTGCGCGACGTGGCGCGCGCTTACAGGCTGGTCATGGAGCACGGCGTTCCCGGCGAAGTTTACAACGTGGCTTCGGGAAAGACGCACAGCGTGCGCGCGCTGTTGAACATCCTCCTCAGTTACAGCAAGATTGAGATTGAAATCTGCGAAGACCCGCAGCGTCTGCGCCCGGCCGTCATCCCCATCCTGTGGGGCGACGCCAGCCGCCTGCGCGAACTTACGGGATGGCAACCGGAAATTCCCTTTGAACAAAGCCTCGCGGACGTGCTGGAAGACTGCCGGCAACGCGTCCTCAATGCTCTTTAAGGAGTACCCATGTCGCAAAAACGAGCCTTAATCACCGGCATCACAGGTCAGGATGGCTCCTATCTGGCTGAATTCCTGCTGGAAATGGGCTATGAGGTCTACGGCCTCGTACGCCGTACCAGCACGCCCTATTTTGAGCGCATCCGCCACATTCAGGATCGCATCACGCTGGTTCCCGGCGATATGCTCGACCTGACCAGCCTCATCGACGCGCTGCGGCTGGCGCGCCCGCACGAGGTCTACAATCTGGCGGCGCAGAGCTTCGTGCCAACCTCGTGGAACCAGCCCGTTTTCACCGGCGACGTAACCGCCCTCGGCGTGACGCGCCTGCTCGACGCCATCCGCAACGTCGACCCCGAAATCCGCATGTATCAGGCCTCCAGCAGCGAGATGTTCGGCAAGGTGCAGGAAGTCCCGCAGCGCGAAACCACGCCGTTCTACCCGCGCAGCCCGTATGGCGTCGCCAAAGTTTACGGCCACTGGATCACCGTCAACTACCGCGAAAGCTACAACCTGCACGCGACCAGCGGCATCCTCTTCAACCACGAAAGCCCGCGCCGCGCGATTGAATTTGTGACGCGCAAAGTCACGTGGAACGTCGCCCGCATCAGTCTGGGGCTGGCAAAAGAGCTGCGTATCGGCAATCTGGACGCCCAGCGCGACTGGGGCTACGCCGGCGATTACGTCAAAGCCATGTGGATGATGCTCCAGCAGGACAAACCCGACGATTACGTCATCGCGACCGGCCAGACACATTCGGTGCGCCGCCTGTGCGAAGTCGCGTTCAGTTGTGTTGACCTGAACTGGGAGGACTATGTCGTGCAGGACCCGCAGTTCATGCGCCCGGCGGAAGTTGATCTGCTGGTCGGCGATCCGAGCAAAGCCAAGCGCGTGCTCGGTTGGGAACCATCCGTCACCTTCGAGCAGTTGATCGAAATGATGGTTAAGGCCGACTACGACACGCTGAAGGCCGACAGCAACGCGCAAGCCCGGTGATCGACACACACTGCCACCTCGACTTCAACGCCTATGACGAGGACCGCGCGGACGTCGTGGAACGCGCGCGCGCCGCTGGCGTAGATCGCATCATCAACCCGGCCATCGATCCTGAGACCAGCCGGGCGATTGTCGCGCTGACGCAAACCTACGATGGCGTCTACGGCGCAGTCGGCATTCACCCGAACAGCACCGCCAGCTTCACGCCTGAGCATCTGGAGCCAATCGAAGCGCTGGCAAGCCGGGATAAAATCGTCGCCATCGGCGAAATCGGGCTGGACTACTACCGGGATCGCAGCCCGAAGGAACGACAGTGGGCGGCGTTCGAGGCGCAGCTTACGCTGGCGGCGCGGCTGGAAATGCCCGTCATCATCCACAATCGCGACGCCGGAGAGGATGTGATTTCGATTCTGGAAAACTGGGTGAAGTCGCTGCCGGAGACACTGCGCGAGCGGCCCGGCGTGCTGCACTCGTTCTCCGCGCCCGCTGAAATCGCCGAACGCGCGCTGGCCGCCGGTTTCTACCTCGGTTTCACCGGCCCGATCACGTTCAAGAACGCCGATGACCTGCGCCAGATTGCGGCGCGCGTCCCGCTGGATCGGCTGCTGGTCGAAACGGACGGCCCGTTCCTGACGCCAACACCCTACCGGGGCAAACGCAACGAACCGGCTTATATCCCCTATATCGTCGAGCGGCTGGCATCGCTCCACCGCCTCAGCATCGACGATATGGCGCGCATGACGACAGAAAACGCGGAACGCCTTTTCGCCCTGCCCACCTGAGCAGCGGCGCTATCAAGTCCGCAGCTTCTCAATCGCTACCATCCGCCAGCAGGTAGCAAGCTAATTTTCTATCGCGCTAACCAGTCCTCGGACTCAATCCCTCTCCCGACCGCACTTCGGGTCGAGAGAGGGATTTTCCTTCTCCCAACGCGGCATTGAGAGAAGGGCCGGAGCCAAGGGCTAAACTAGATTACGTCATCGGCGTCTGCTGCAGGGCTGGCCAGCCGCTCGGCCAATTCAGCGCGCAGCCGCGCCAGATATTCATCGGCCTGTTCCTGCGTGATGTGGCCATCGACCACCAGCACATTCAGCCGCGCTTCCGCACTGGCGGCCAGCCGGTCGATCAACGCCCCGGCGCTGGAACCATGCGCTTCAAGGATTTCAGGCAGAGTCGCGCCGTTCCGAAGCTGCCGCCGCACTTCCTGCCGTGTCAACCCCGTCAGATCAGCCGTAACGTCGATCACGCCGCGCCCGACACAGACTGTGATGTGACGTTCCGGTAGAGCCGTCCCAAGAGCACGGTCGAGACGCGCTTCTAACTGCTCCAGCAGCGCGTCGGCGCGTTCGCGTGTCAGCCGCCCGTTTTCGACCGCCGCATTCAGCCGTTCAGCCGCGGCATCCAGCATGGCTTCGACAGCCTCATCTGCATCGCCCCCGGCAGCTTCGATGGCTTCTTCAACGCTCTGGCCGCCGCGCAACGCTGGTAGCAAATCGCGCAGGCGCGCGCCGGATTCGAGGAGAAAGCCGCGCATAACCGGACGCCCTCGCATAACGGAAACTCGCGGGCAGCCAACGACCAGATCGATCACCGCCGCTTGCGTTTCGCCATCCGCGGGCTGCTCCTGCGCCAGCGCGGTAAACACACCGCCTGTCGCGACGATTACCGCCAGCGCCAGCGACATGATTCGCTGCTTCCACATACGTCTGCTCCTTCACTGCATCGGAAACCGCTGTCAGTGTGGCCGACAAATGTAATGGAAGTATGAACGAACCTCTGGAAGAGTGTAAATTTGGTATACTGGCCGGGCATCTCCTCACCGCGAGTCGAACAGGTTGATCGATCTTTCTATCATCATCGTAAGCTGGAATGTCGAAGCGCTGCTGGTGGAATGCCTGAACAGCATTCTGCGGAGCCCCGTCTCGGTCGGCGAGCGGGTCGAAGGGCGGCCTGTGGTTGAGATCATCGTTGTCGATTCGGGCAGCACCGACGGCACGGTCGAGCGCCTGAAGCGCGATTATCCGCAGGTCACGCTGTTGGCGCAGGCTGAAAACATCGGCTTTACGCGGGCCAACAACCTCGGTCTGAAAATCGCCCGTGGCCGACACCTGCTGCTGCTCAATCCGGACACCGTCGTGTTGGACGATGCGCTTGGCACGATGATCGCCTATCTGGACGCGAACCCGGACGTCGGCCTCATCGGGCCGCATACGCGCAACACTGACGGCTCGACACAATCCACGCGCCGGCGCTTCCCCTCACTGGCTGTTGCCTTTTTTGAAAGCACGTGGCTCCAGCCCTACGCGCCGAAGCATCTGCTCGATTCATACTATGTCGTCGACGGCAACGGCGTACGGGAAACCATCGACGTCGACTGGGTACAGGGATCGGCCATCATGGCTCGCCGCGAGGTCTACGAACAGATCGGCGGCCTCGATGAAGGCTACATCATGTATTCCGAAGAACTGGACTGGTGTCGCCGCGCCAAAGATGCCGGCTGGCGTGTCGTTTATCTGGGCGACGCCGAGATCATCCACCACGGCGGCAAAAGCACCGAGCAGGCTGCAGCGCGTTCGCACATTCTGTTTCAACAGAGCAAGCTGCGCTACTTCCGGCTGTATCATGGTCGTCTGGCGGCGACTGTACTGCGGTTGTTCCTGCTGGCGAACTATGCCGTGCAGCTTGGTCTGGAAACGCTCAAGTGGCTGCTCGGCCACAAACGCGCGCTCCGCAGCGAGCGTATCCGCGCCTATAGTCAGGTGCTGCGATCCGGCCTGAAGGGAAGCTGATGCGTATCGGCATGGTCACGGGTGAATACCCGCCGATGCAGGGCGGCGTCGGAGCCTATACGGACATCCTCGTCCGCACGCTGGCCGGACAGGGGCATGAAGTCTTCGTCTATGCGGGCAAGGATGCCGTGTCGTCCGACTCGCGCGTCGTTATCGACCAGCGCGCGGAACGCTGGACACCCGGCGTCGTCCGGCGCATCGCCCGCTGGGCAGACGAGCGCCGTCTGGACATCGTGAACATGCAATACCAGACCGCCGCCTACGCCATGTCGCCATGGGTTCATTTCCTGCCCGATCTCGTCCGCAATGTCCCGGTGGTGACGACCTTCCACGACCTGCGTTTTCCCTATCTGTTCCCCAAAGCCGGGCCATTACGCCTCTGGATCGTGCGGCATCTGACGAGGGCTTCGACCGGCTGCATCGTCACGAATCATGAGGACGCGCTGGCGCTGAAGCAACTGCCTCACGTGGCCCTGATCCCTATCGGCAGCAACATCACCGAACGCACGCCGCCCGGCGATTTGCATCGCTACCGGCAACGCGCGGGCGCTGCACCCGACGACCTGCTAATCGCCTACTTCGGCTTTGCCAACCGCAGCAAGGGCCTCGATGTGCTGCTGCGAAGCCTCGCCCGGTTGCGCGCGGATGGCCTGCCGGCGCGGCTGGTCATCATCGGCGGGCGCACCGGCTCCAGCGACCCGACCAACGCCACCTATGCCAGCGAGCTTGACGCGCTGATCGCCGAACTCGGACTCACCGGCATGATTACCT
>QGUR01000340.1 GCA_003242205.1 Chloroflexota bacterium
CTTGAATGCCGGTTTTAAAACGCCCCAGGGAACCGGCGGTTTGGGCGTTCGGCACGTTTGCCATCCTGTAGTTCGGGCTGATGTTATAGCCGTTGTGGTGCGCGCCAACACAGTCGGCGTAGTTGAGCATCCCGGCCTGAATCAGCAGGTCCATGAAGGTCGCGTCGTCGCGGGCGGTCACGCCATCGTCAAAGCCGGTTGGCGAGAGCGCGCCGGAAACGACGATGATGCCGGGGTCCACTTCCTTGATGGTTTCATAGGTGGCCCGCAGCAGGCTAACGTAGTTGGCCGCGCTCAGGCCACGCGCCGACGTCCACTCGCGGTCGAGATTCATCTCGTTCCAGACCTCAACCGCGTGAACCTTGCCCGGATGCCGTTCAAGGATGGCGCGGACGAAATTGGCGTAATCCATCGGGTCGGCCGGCGGGCCGTGCCGCTGCAGGTTGACGCCCGGTTCGCGCGCCCAGTCCGGCGCGGTGACCACCGAAATCAACACGCGGACGCCTTTTTCGGCGGCTGCATTGAGATAAATATCGACCGGCCCCCAGTCGTACTCACCCGGCTCAGGTTCGATGTCTTCCCAGCGCACCTGCTGCTTGACCCAGTTCACGCCGAGTTGATTGGCCGCGACATCCATCCACGCATCCATCAGGTCATAGCTGACCTGTACCTGAATGCCGACTTCAAATTCATCGACATCGACCGGCAGGCGGGTTGGTTCAGCCGTAGCCGCCGCGCTCAGCGTTTCGGCGGTCGCTTCTTCGGTGGCCGGCGGCCGGGTTGGCTGCCGGGTGGGGAAGGGTGTGTTAGTCGGCACGATGACAACCTGCGCCTGCGGGGTGACGGCGGTAGGCAGCACGACGTTGCTGCGCGGGTTCAGTTGCGTGCTGGTGGACAGCGCGGGATAAGCGGCAAAGATGGCAACAAACGTACAGGCGCCCATCAGCAGCGTCACCAGAATCCAGACGATGACGAAGCCTCGAACCTGTTTGCGAGCGGGATTGGTCCGTATGGTCATAAGCGGCAATTCTCCTTAGCGCGCGGCTGCCAGAGCGTCACATGCGGGACAGCCGCCGCCGGGACGAATCATCGCGTAACCGGCCATCGGGTCGCTGTCATAGCGCGAGAAGTCGACGTTCCAGATGATCATCAGACGCACGCGCCCGCTTTGCGACGACAGTGCGGCGGCTTCGGCCAGCCACGCGGCCTGCTGGGCAACGGTGACGTTCTGCGCCCATGCAAAGTAGCTTGGCAGCGGCGGGAAGCCTTCCGGCGACAGGAAGCCGAGCTCGGTGAAGCAGATCGGGCGCTGGCCGCCGACGATGCTCCAGTAGGTATCGAGCATACCCCAGAAGTAACGGGTGTAGTAGCCGTCGCGCGGGTCGCCGCTGCGCTGGGTCGGGCTGACGATGCCTTCGTTATAGTGCGCGCCAACGCAGTCGGCATAGTTCAGGCCGCCGGCGGCCACGACTTCGCGCAGCCAGCGGTCGTCGTTCATCACCTGACCGGGGAAGGCCGCTTCCGCGCCGGTTGGAGCAGGCGCGCCGGTGATCACCATGACGCCGCCGTTCGCGCCTTTAATCGCGGCATGGGCCGCCCGTAGCATTTCGACATATGCCGCGCCGCTGATCTGGCCTGTCGGCCATTCGCGGTCGATGTTCGGTTCGTTCCAGACTTCGATCGCGTCCGGCCCAAGCGCCGCGACGCCGCCGAGGAACTGGGCAAACTGCTGGATGTAGCCAGCGCCACCCGCTGCCAATTCCGCCGGAGAACCGACGATGCCGAGCAGAATCTTGAACCCGCGGGCGTGCGCTTCGGCGATTTGCCCGGCTGCCACGTCAGGCCCCATACCCAGACGGTATGGAATCTGCACTTTCATCCATGTCATGCCGGCGCGGCGCATCGCTTCGGTCGCGCCGGTGTTGGCCCCGGTGACGTGACCGCCATACTCGAAGGAGCCGCCGACAATCGGGCCGGCGTTATTGGCAACCGGACCGGACGATACCGGGCCGGCAGCCGGCGCAGCTGCAACGCGCGTCGGCGCGGCGGTCGGTTCCGGCGTCGCCGTCGGTTCTGGCGTGGGAGTGGGCGTCGGGGCGAACACGGCCACTGCCGCACCGCTGCGCGGCACAGCCTGATTGCCGCTTACGACTTCGACGTTGATGGCATAGTTGCCGTCTGGCGCTTCGATGGTGGCGACCAGTTCCTCATTGAAGCCGGTTATGATTTCGTCGAGGACGCCGTTGACGCCTTCGATGCGCCAGCGCAGGGCAAGCTCGTGCAGGCTGGGCGAGGCCGGAACCTGCAGCTTGTAGCTGAGCACGGCTTCGAGCACGCCGTTCGCCAGCCCGGTATTGGACAGGTCCTCAAAGGCGACGCCGCGCAGCGCGAAGGGTACGGTGCGATCCATGCGGAAACGCAGCGATTCGGGCGTCGTCAGCCACATGCGGGCGACCGTAGCGCCGCTCTCATCGATGTAGTCGAGATAGCTGGTCTTGATCGTCTCGTCCTTGCCGGGAGACACGTCCATGCCATCCAGCCGGGCGCGAATCTCGCTACCGGGTTCCACGATGTCCTTGTCGGTTTCGGCTTCAATTTCGACATCGCCGATGCCCGCCAGCGCTTCGGCAAACGAAACCGGCGTGAACTCGTTGCTGATCTGCCGGATCGAACTGGCCGACAGGCCCATCAGCAGTTTGTGGCGGTTCACTTCGCCGACCGCCCAGCGCATCATCGCTTCGTTCAGCCGGTCGGGGCCGGGCGCGAATGCCGAAGGATCGAGGTCGAAATTCACCTGCACCAGATCGGCCACTTCGCCGATGGCGCGCCAGTCATAAGCGCCGGTATCCCACGTGCCGTCAACGATTTGAGCGCGCGGGACTACGACGCCCAGCGCCAGCCCAAGCTCGTCCAGACTGCGGCCGAGCTTGCGAATAAAGGCGGTGAAGTTATCGCGTTGTTCGACGGGAATTTCGCGGTAGTCGATCACCACGCCGTCATAGCTGCTGGCAAACGCCGTCACCTGCTCGACGTGCGTGTTCAGCAGGCTGCTGTTGCCGATGATGGCGCTGACCGTATCCGGGTCAACGGCGCGCGGGTCGATGAAGTTGCGAATGACCGGCATGACATCGTAACCGGCATTCTGATCGAAACCGGCGGCCAGACTGCCGGTCAGCTTGCCTTCGAGCGTGGGCTGCAGGCCGGCGGGAGAGACAATCGTCGCAAGTTCGGCGACTTCCGGCGTCAGCGTCTGGGTTACGTCAACCGACACCAGAATTGTCGGCTGGTCCGGCGGCATCGACTGGAAGAGCGCCACATTTTCGGGTACGTCGTCCACGGTCGCAATGAGCGAGCCGTTGCCGTCATACCATGCGGGTATGAATTCCCATGTCAGCGTGTCTTCGTTCCACGAATACAGGTCCAGCACGTCCGGGTTACCGGCGGTCTGGGGAACGCGCACCGTCAGCGTCACGCTTTCGGGACTGCTGCCGGTCGTTTCGATATTGTAGATCGGGCTGACAAGGGCGAGATGCGGTGGCGCGGCGGCCACGGCGGTGCTGGCATTACGAATTTGTGCGTCGTTCGTGTTGGTGTTCAGCGCGTTGAGAGGAACCGAGTTCATCGCCACGCCGAACTCGCGCCCCGGATCGGACGGGCTGACGCTGACCGTCAGGCCATCCACGGCTACAGCATTGGCTTCGGCGCTCAGCATGGCATACTGCACGCCAAAGAGCCGGTCATACAGGTTGACCGGGGGCAAAAACAACCCGATGCCGACGAGGACGGCCGCGACCAATAAGGTCATGATGGCAGTCACCCAGCATCCACAGCCGCCTTTGTTCTCCGGTTGCTCTGGGCGCATCGCAATCGGTATGACGGGGGCATAGGGCTGAGTATCTTCCTTAATTGGTGTATCGGTCATTGAACTTCGTTTCCTCGTTTCAATCGGCTGAAGGTAATGGCCATCGGAGCGCGCCGGGCTGGCAGGTTTTGATCTGCCCAAACGGGCGACTACCTGACAGCAGCGCCGGGGCCGGCTGGATACGGCAAGCTCGACAGCTACTTATGCATAGATGACACGGGATCTCCGCGGAAATGCGCTGGCGTGGGAATGGCGAGAGGCGATTAGTGGTTTGGCAAAAACACTAATCGGCTGTCTTAAACAGACCATGGTTATCTCCCGATAAGATAATTTATCCTTCTCGATGGCGGAACGCCGGTGGCGACAGTTCGCCCCGGAAGCGATAAATCGGCGGCATTGTAGCAAAAGGCATTCTGAATGGCAAATCCCGTTGGCAGAGCGTTGGTTACGCAGCCTTAATTCGGAAACCGGGGGCGTCAATGTCGCCCGATGTGCGCTACACTCATTCCGGCGCGCCGGAGCATTCTGGCGCGGACTGTCGAGCAAGCCGGACAAGCCGGAAAGGAAAGAGCAGCCTGCATGAGCGGTTTTTACGCCACCATCGCCCGCTATTACGACGCCGAGCATTTCGACAACACCGAGGACCTGCCGCTGTATGAGGAC
>QGUR01000341.1 GCA_003242205.1 Chloroflexota bacterium
TGATCTTCCGCAGGCGGCGCTGCGTCGCTTCCGCGTGCGCCCGGTCAAGCGCCACGCGACTGATGTCCATTGCGTCCACTTGATAGCCCTGCGTTTCCAGCCACATGGCGTTTTGCGCCAGCCCGCAGGCCAGATCGAGCGCTCGTGGTGTGTCTCCCGGCTCGACCGGCGGCGTGAACTGGAGCAGCAGCGGGTCGGGCGGCGGGAAGGGCGCGCTCTGGCTTTCGAGATAGGTCGCGTCCCAGCGGGCGCGGTCGGCCTTGCTCATGCCTGCGCCTCCGCGCCTGCGTAAACGGGCGTGTAATCCAGCGCGTCCGGCACGGCCTCCAGCGCTTCGGCGTCGCCGGGATACAGGCTGGCGTTGGGCCGCTGCTGGAGCCGCGCACGCACCTGATAGGCATCGCGGAGGGTCGTGAAGTCTGGCCGCTGCCAGCCGTCGGGGATGGACAGGCAGGCCAGCACCTCGATCAGCCGTCGCCCGCTACCGCTCTGCCAGTCGGGCGGGCTGCCCGCCGCGATCAGCGCCTGTGCCTGCCGGGCGACATCTTCGGAAGCACCGCTGCGTCTGGCGGTCGTGCCGCTCAGGCGGGCGAACAACCTGCGCGCGTGTTTCATGTCGACGCCGCGCGCCAGCGCCTTGACATCGTCCGGCAGCGCGTCCAGCGGCAGCGGTTCCGTTGTCGCCGCCGAAACCGTCGGCCTGCCAAGCGCGTTCTTCAGATCGTCCTCCGTGCGACCGGGACGCAGAAATTCGACCAGCGCTTCGGGATCGGCTGGCTGGCCGTCCGTATAAAGCTGCACGTCGCCTTCCGCGCCGTCCAGCCAGACCAGCAGACATGGCGCGAGCTGCGACAGCCGGGGCAGCAGACGCTCGTCGGGCTGGCCGATGACGCGCACCCAGCCCGCGCGTGGCGGGCTGACAAACAGGCGCACGGCCCGGGGATAGGCTTTGCCCGGAACCAGACCGAACGGGTTAAACGGGCGGTAACCGAGTTCGACCAGCGCATCTTGCAGCGCTTGGACGACCGCCGGTTGATCAGTTGACGGTATAAACAGACTGTGCCACGCAGTCATCGTCGGCGTTTACTTCATGATCTGCAGCCGGTAGAGCGAAGCGCGCCAGCCGGGCCACGGGGGTCAGGCCGGATGCTTCCAGCAGCGCATGCGCTTCCGGCGTTTCGGCGAAACTAAAAATCAGACGGCAGCCGCGGCGAACGGCGCTGCGGAGGCTGGCTCCGATCAGGCTTTTCGCCAAACCGCCAACCGTCTGTTCGTTGGTAGCCAGAGCGACCAGCCACGCCGTCCCGATCTCAGGCCGGACATCGAGCCGCGCGAGACCTGCGGGCTGGCGGTTGTGGGTGGCGACGAGGGAAACGGTGGACGCGCTTCCATCGCCCATGGCGGGAATAGCCTCTGGAAGCTGAACCGTCCAGACACCGCAGGCGTGTTGCCACAACCGGGCTGCGCGCGCGGCCTGCGCCGGGCGAATGCGTACGCCATCAGGCAGCGACGCGCTGGAGCGCCGCGCCGGTTCCCCGCCGACGCCGCCGGTATGATAGGCCACGACCTGCCGGGACGGGGCGGGGCGAAGACCGGTCGTAGCCAGCGTTTCGGCAAACTGCGCCGGGAGCAGCCCTTCGAGGTACTGGAAAACCGGCGCGCGCCCCAGTTCTCGCAGGCGTTGCAGGCCCCTCTCAACGTAACTTCCCGGAACCCAGGCGGTGCTGCGGCGCGGCGTGACATAATTCAGATCGGGTAACGGGCTTGCCGGATGATGGACGACATCGACCATGCCGGCGCTTTCGAGGAGCGAGCCGAGCAGCAGGTGCGCCGCCAGCAGGTGTTCCTGAACCTGCCGCAGCATGACCCTGTGTTGCTTGACGGGTGACTCGTCCATCACGACTCCCGTGAAATTGCTATTTGTTACGATATGCTTATCGTGCATTGTACCAGTAGTTCGATTTACGCGCACAAAAGGCAGGCAGCCCGACACACGCGGGCCGGCAGCGATGGGAGTCGAGCCATGAAAATCTATACCCGTACCGGTGATGACGGCACGACCAGTCTGTTCTCCGGGCCGAGAGTGCCAAAGCATGACCAGCGCGTCGAGGCGTATGGTACGGTCGACGAACTGAATTCGCACCTTGGTGTAGCACGCGCGCTCGGCCTGCAACCGGAAGCTCAGGACTGGCTGGCGCAGGTGCAAAGCGACCTTTTCTATCTCGGAGCCGATCTGGCGACGCCCAATGATGCGCGTTCGGCGCGAGTTGTCCGCGTCGATACCGCCCGCGTTGCCTGGCTGGAAGCGACCATTGACGAACTGACGGCCCAACTACCGCCGCTCAAACTGTTTATTTTGCCCGGCGGTTCGCCCGGCGCAGCCCAGCTTCACGTGGCGCGCACGGTCTGCCGCCGCGCCGAGCGCCTGACCGCCGCGCTGGCAGAACGCGAACCGATCGGCCAGTTCGTGCTGCCCTACCTCAACCGTCTGTCCGATTTTCTGTTCACACTCGCGCGCTGGGAAAACTGGAAGGCAGGCGTTGACGAAACCGTCTGGTCGCCATAGCCGTACCCGGCCATGGCCGGCGTCATTGATCTGGGTCAATGCGCGATGTACCATCAGAGCGACAATCGTTAAGACAGCCGTACGTGCACGGAGGCGCGTCCAACGGCGCGTGTGTTAGCCCTGATACGTATTCTGGAGGTAACTACATGCGGATTGTGCCTCTTTCCGGCATTACCGAACGCACCGTCACCACCAACCGCACCACAACCCGCGTGCTGAGCAGTGGCAGCGGGCGCGTGCCGGTGGTGTTTCTGCACGATAGCCCGGCTTCAGCCACCTTCTGGGAAGAAACCATGCTGGCGCTGCCCGCCGGTTATCGCGCGATTGCGCCCGACCTGCGCGGGCACGGTCTGGCCGATCCCGACAGTAAAATCAGCGCCGTCAACGGCCTGTCCGATGTGGCCGCCGACATCATCGCGCTGATGGAAGAGGAGGGCATCGGCTGGTTCGTCGCTGTTGGCCACGGTTGGGGCGGATCCGTCGCCTGGCGGCTCATGACGGACTATGCGGACCGGCTGCGCGGCGTCGTGGTGGTCAATCCGTACTCGCCTTATGGCCTCGGCGGCGTTCACGGGCTGGAAGGTAAACCCGTACACCCCGATTTTGCCGGCTCCGGCGCGGCGCTGGTCAAAGCGGCGCTGGTCGAGGCGATTACCGAACGCCAGTCCGCCAACGGCGACATAGCCTCGCTGCCGGCGCTACAGCATTTCTTCACCAAGCCGCCGCGCCGGGAACGTATCGACGCGCTGCTGGCGTCGATCTACTCCGTCCAATTTGGGCAATTTTATTTTCCGGGCGACCGGATTCCGTCGATCATGTGGCCGCGCTTCGCGCCCGGCGTGTGGGGGCCGTTCAACGCGCTCTCGCCCATGTTCGCCCCGCCGGTCAGCCGTCTCTATGGCATCAAGCCGAAACCGCCGGTGCTGTGGATTCGCGGAGCCGCCGATCCGGTGGTCAGCGACGAATCGGTGCTCGATCCGGCGGTGATGGGCAAGCGCGGCGAGCTTGCCGACTGGCCGGGCGAGGATGCCTACCCGCCGCAACCGATGGTCAGCCAGACGCGCGCCGTGCTGGATCGCTATGCCGAGGCTGGAGGCGCGTACAGCGAAGTCGTCATCGAAGATGCTGGCCATACGCCGTTCATAGAAACGCCGGAAGCGTTTAATCGCGCGCTTCACGAATTTTTGTCCACCGTCCGGCGTTGAAAGCAGCGAATCAAAAAGGCGCTCTCTTGATGAGAGCGCCTTTGTATTTCTGAAAATTGCAATTCAGTCGGCGATGACCGGCTGGCGCTGCGGCACGCGCGTCGGCTTCGGGGCCGAAGGACGCCGGATTTCGAAACGCTCGCGCACCCATGTGATCGCTTCCGTGGCGCATAGCACGGCGAAATAACCGATCACAAGCAATAGGGCGATACAAGCGATTGTCGCGAGCATATCCCTGCTCCTCAATCCCCGCCGCGCCTCAGTCCAGCGCCGGGCGTCGGTGAATGTTAAATCCTCTTTAAATATACGTGAAGTCATTTAATTTGTCCAGCAGCATATTTAAATATCACATAAAAAAGCGCCCCGATACGAAGCGCTTCTTGGACGGCAGCGCAAGGTTGAAACTACTCAAGAAACGAGAACCGGGCCTCGTCGTCGCCCTCCAGAACGCTGCGCGGGCGCGGGCCGAGACCATCCGAACCGGCAGTACGCGAAGCGAGCCGCTGCAGGAATTTGGCCGAACCCCGGGTGTTGTACTCGATCTGGCCGGCATGGTGAACCAGATCCATCAAAAGTTCCAGCAACTGGCCAAAGGCGTACAGCACCATGCCGCTGATAATGCCGCCGACGAGAGGCCCTGCCGCGCTGAGAAGCAGTGATCCCCACTCGGCGCTGACCCTGCCCCTTATACACTTTCCCGATCCCACGAAACCTTCTAAATAACTTTTTCCAG
>QGUR01000342.1 GCA_003242205.1 Chloroflexota bacterium
GGTTATTTTGGGGGACAAAGGTACGGGCTCCTCCAAAGGTCGCGGCAGTCCGGCGTCCGGGTTGGCAATCAGATCGGTGCGGTAGAAGATCGGACGCGGACTCATGAGCAGCGGCAGGCCGCGCAGATGGCCATCCCATGTTACGGTGTCAAGCGCGATGGGCAGGAATTGATCCAGTTCCTCCCAGCCGGCCAGATACGGATCGATGTCGGCCAACAGGTTGCCGTAGGTCGCGGCGTATTCGGAACCGAGATAGATGATGTCCGGGCCGTCGCCGGTGGTGATCCAGCCAGCCACGGTGGCATCAAAGTCGCCCCAGCCGCCGGTAAGGATTTCGAGAGACACGCCGGGATGCGTTTCCTGGAACGCCGGGAAGGCGGTTTCGCGGAACCAGTTCATCGTGTCTTCGGTCAGACCGGTGATGTAGATTTCGAGGCTTTCATCCTGAGCGGAAACGGGAACGGTGAAAATGGCGAGTACGGCTACGAGAGCAAAGAAAAGAAACACGCGTTTCAAGGCTGGCTCCTTTCATAAGCCCAAACAATCTTCAAAGTGCCAAGTTAGTTATGGATACTAACTTACTTCAATCATGCACGCAAACGGCGGCGCTTGTCAATAGATTCGCTGGACTTATGGACGGGTGAACGCGAGAGTTGGTCGCCGGCTTACGGGATCAGGAGACTTCATTCTCCGATCCTCGCTCTAAAATCGTCGCATTTCGAGCGCCGGGCTTTTGGCGTCCGTGACATTTCTTGAATTTTTTGCCGCTACCACACGGGCAAGGGTCGTTACGCCCGGCGCGGGCAAACTGTGCCTGCAAGGCCGCCTCTTCCGCCGCCAGTACCCACATGATGTTCGCGGGAGGACGGTGGGCGCGCAGCTCCGCTGCCATAAATTCCATCGGCTTGCGAATATGGTTGAAGAAGGCACGGTATCCGGCGCAGAGGTAATTCAGCCCCGGTTCGCCATCGGGCGTTTCGATGAAGCGGTCTTTGGGGCAGCCGCCGTTGCAGACGAAGCGCACTTCGCAGTTGAGGCAGTACTGGGGCAGGGTATCGCGTTTGGCAAGCCCGAACTCGCGTTGCTTTTCAGAGCCTACAAGGTCGGCGAGCGGGACGAAATTCATGTTGCCGAGCTTGTGAGCCGGTTCCACGAAGTGATCGCACGAATAAACATCGCCGTTGTGTTCCATCGCCAGCGCAACGCCGCAGGTTTCTTCGAACACGCACAGGCCCGGACGGTGCCCTGACCATGCCGCTAGCGCTACGTCGAACAATTGCACATAGACACGCCCAACATCGCGGCGCACCCACTCGTCGAAAATGGCGATCATGAAGTCGCCGTACTGCGTCGCTTTGACCGAGCGTTCGGTGACCTGATTGCCTTCCTGAAAGCCGGTTTCATTCGCGCGCTCGACAATCGGAATGAACTGGATGAACTCGGTTTTGACTTCATCGCGCAGGAAGCGATAGACCTCAAGCGGGTAGTCCGCGTTTCCGGCATGAACCGTGGTCAGGATGTTGAAGTCTACCTTGTGCTTCTTCAGGTATTCGATGCCGCGCATGACGCGCGAAAAAGTCGCGTTGCCGCCCTTGTCGACGCGGTAGGCGTCGTGCAAATGCTGCGGCCCATCGAGGCTGACGCCGATGAGAAAGTTGTTCTCGGCGAAGAAAGCGCACCAGTCGTCATCCAGCAGCACGGCGTTGGTTTGCAGCGCGTTGTTGATCTGCATTCCGGGCTTGCGATATTTCTGCTGGTAGGCAATGGCCTGTTTGAAGAAGTCCAGGCCCATGAGCGTTGGTTCGCCGCCCTGCCACGCGAATGTCACTTCCGGCACGCGCTGCGCTTCGATGTACTGGCGCGTATATTCTTCCAGCAGCGTCTCGGACATGCGGAAATCGCTGTTAGGGTAGAGGCGCTCTTTCGACAGAAAGTAGCAGTATTTGCAGTCGAGGTTGCAGATCGCGCCTCGTGGCTTGAGCATGATGTGAAATGCGGGAGGAACAGCCAACCTCTCATCTCCTTGCCGGACCTGTCCTGCCTCATGGAGCGGGGACTGGTCGATGATACCAGTCTTTGCCATCGAACCCGAATCGCAGGCCGGATGTTCGTCACAAATCGTCATACAAGACTTCGTACATTCCGCACAATAATTCCGGACATTCTTCCTTGAATGCCTTCTGGCAGCGCGTTAGATTTAGAAAAACGTTTGCGTAAACGTTTTTCCGGGTTGGACATGGCAACGATTCGTGATGTAGCCCGCCGAGCGGGCGTATCGGTAAGCACGGTTTCGCACGTCATCAACGGGACGCGTGTCGTGCTGCCCGAAACGAAAAGCCGTGTTCTGGAAGCGATGCAAGCGTTGAACTACACGCCGAACCGGCTGGCGCGCAGCCTGCGTAATCGTCAGACAGCGACGATTGGCGTGCTGCTGCCCAACAGCGCCAATCCGTATTTCGCCGAGGTGCTGCTCGGTATCGAAACCGCCTGCTTCGATCTCGGCTATAACGTCATCATCGGCAATGCGATCGACGATCCCGAACGGGAGCAGTTGTACCTGAAGGTGCTGTTGTCACGCCAGGTCGACGGCGTGATCCTGATTTCGACCGGCGCGTATCAGGAATCGCTGGAACTGCTGAGGGCTTATAACACGCCATTCGTGCTGGTCGATCGCGCCTCGATGCTGCCTGATAGCGACGAAATTGTGACCGACAATTATGTGGGCGGGGCGCTTGCAACCCGTTACCTGCTCGATCTCGGTCACACCCGGATCGGCTGCATCACAGGGCCATCGACGCTGACGCCCAGCGCCGACCGCGTGACCGGTTATTACGACACCTTGCGCAGCGCGGGAATCACGCCCGATCCGGCGCTTATTCTCGCCGGCGATTTCCAGCCGGAGAGCGGATACGCAGCCTGTCAGAAGTTGCTGCGGCTCAAAGACCCGCCGACCGCGATTTTCGCCTGCAACGATTTGATGGCGATTGGCGCGTTGCGCGCCATTCATGAGGCGGGGGCCAGCGTGCCGGACGATATCTCGCTGGTCGGCTATGATGACATTCCGCTGGCATCCTTCATTGTGCCGACGCTCACGACAGTCGCCCAGCCGAGCCGGGAACTGGGGCAGATGGCCGTGCGCCGTTTGGTTCAACGCCTGCAAAATCCGGAATTGCCAGCCGAACGCAGCGTACTGCCGGTATCCCTCGTCGTGCGCGACTCCTGCCGGTCATTGATTGGGGCATCCGTATGAAAAAGACGAAACTGCTCAACCAGCCGCTCTCCGCTGTGATCGCCGGAATGGGGCATAAGGACACCCTTGTGATCGGCGATGCCGGACTGCCCATTCCCCCCTATGTCGAGCGGATCGATCTCGCCGTCAGCGCCGGCTTGCCGCCGTTTATGGAGGTGCTTGAGGCGGTGCTGTCTGAATTACAGGTGGAAGAGGCGATCATCGCTGAGGAGCTGCAAACGCGAAGCCCGGATTTGTATCGCCGCCTTATGGAGCGGTTGGGAGATATTCCCGTGCGCGCTGTGCCGCACGAGACTTTTAAGGAAGAAACCGGGAATGCCCGCGCTGTGGTTCGCACGGGCGAGTTTACCCCTTACGCGAACGTCATTCTTGTAGCGGGAGTTGTGTTCTGATGACGACGGCGGTCATGCGCGCGCCCTTCAGTTGGCGGTCATTCTTTCAACGTTATGGTCTGTTGCTATCGCTGCTGTTGCTGTGCGTCGCGCTGGCGCTGGCATCGGATCGTTTCCTGACCGCCGATAACATCGTCAACATTCTGCGCCAGTCGGCGATCAACGGCATTATCGCTGTTGGCATGATGCTCGTGATTCTCACACGCGGCATCGATCTCTCCGTCGGCTCAGTCCTTGCGCTTTCGACCGTCATCGCCGCCGACCTGCTGCGAAACAGCGGTCTGCCTCCGTTTCAGGCAGTCCTCGTGGCGCTTGTCGCCGGTTCGGCGCTTGGCCTGATCAACGGCGCGCTGGTGGCCTACGTCAATATCCCGCCTTTTATCGCCACGCTGGGCATGATGACTTTTGCCCGCGGCGCGGCTCTGTTTTACACCCAGGGCCAGCCCGTGACCGGGCTTGGCGCGCTGGGCGAAGGGCTGCGGATGCTCGGCAGCGCCGATTTATTCGGTATTCCGATGCCGATTATCGTCGCCGGCGTTGTGTTCGTGCTCGGCTACCTGCTGCTGAATCACACCGTCCTCGGCAGGCAGATTTTTGCTCTGGGCGATAACGAGGACGCAGCGTATCTATCGGGCCTGCCGGTCAAGCAGCTCAAGCTCTTCGTCTATACCGCGGCGGGATTTCTTTCGGCGCTGGCGGGCATCATTCTGATCGGGCGTTTGAACTCAGCCCAGCCGACCGCCGGGCAGGGCTTTGAATTCGACGCGATTGCGGCGGGTGTTGCTGGGGGGCCCGACTTTTTTTGGTTGGGGGGGGCAACGTGTGGGGCGCTGGCTCTGCCTGTGCTCCCCTGG
>QGUR01000040.1 GCA_003242205.1 Chloroflexota bacterium
CGCGTGGAAAACCCAGGGGGCGAAAGACAGCGGCCCCGGGAAACGCCTCGGCAGCTTTGCCGCGCGTATGCGACAGGTGGTTCCCGGCCGGGGGCCGAGGCCGCAAGCGGATGGCGAAAGCGCCGGTGCAACAGGCAGCGCAGCGGCCACCGCCAGCGCGAAACCGGCGTCGCCACTGGGGCGTCTTACCAGCGCCGTCAGTCGCGTGCGCGAGGCGTTGCCCGGCGCTCATGCTGCTCCGGTCGAGAGTGGCGAGAAACCGGCCCCCGCGTCGCAGGATGATGCTCCTGCCGCGGCGAAGCCCGAAACGCCTGAACGGTCGCCGTATGCGCCGCCGCCTCGCCCTGCTTCCGAGCACCCGGAGGCCGAACGCGAACGCGACGCCGAAGAGGCCGTCAGTTTTTCCAGTTTGCTCGGCTCTAGCTCCAAACCGGCTGCCGCGCCGCCTCCACGTCCCACACCGCCTCGCCCGGTGCCGGCGACACCGCTCTCCGGGCGACTGGGGCGCGAAACGCCACCGTCTGACAGGGATGAGGCCGCGCCGGCCAGAACGGACGCGGACGCTCGTGATCGCGATACAGCGCCAGCCATAGCGATGCCTGCCGGCCACGCAGCTGAACCGCCGGCGGCTGAAACAAAGCCTGACACCGGCGATGAAGCGCGGAAGCCGGATACACAGGATACAGAAGAGAAGGAAACCGGGCGCAGCCCGCTGCCGCCACGTCCCGCTGTTCGCCCCTACAGCGGGCCGCCGCCCGCGCGTCCGACGCCGCTCCGCCCGGCGGTTCCCCCGCCTGCGCCGCCCGCCAGAGACAAATCTGAAGACGAGGAAGAGGCGGCAGACACGGAACTGCTGCGTCCGGCGCGGCCAAAAGGTGTTGGCCCGTTGCCACGGCCAAACCTGAACAATCCCTTCACGCGTTCCGGGCCGCCGCCGCGCACGCCGCCCGGCATTCCCGATGCTTCGCGCGCGCCGACGACCAGCTTGCAGGAACGCCTGAACATGCTGCGTAACCGCGCGCCTGTCGAGCCGGAGCCGGAAGCCGAGGCGGCGAAAGAGGAAACCAAGGCTGAAACGCCCGCGCCTCAGTCAGCAGTGCCGGACGCCGGCAAGCCGCCTGTGGAGCGCGAAGAAGCGTCTGCGCCGGAAGGCGATGCCACGACGGCTGAAGATCAGCCCGTTGCTGCGCCCGTGAAAGACGACGAGACGGTGACAGCCGAGGAACGTCCCGCGCCTCGCATCGTGGCGATGGACGAAAACAATAACGATCTTGAGGACACGCCACCCGCGCCAGCCGAGGCGAAAGACGACCGGCCGCCTGCCCGCGTCGCCGCGCCGCCAGCGCCGCGCGCCTATCAGATGCCCGAACGTCCGACGCCGCCGCCACCTCCGGCGCGCAGCGCCGCTATCACGTCCTCCACGTCTTCCGCAACGCCCGCGCAGAACGGTGGCGGGACGCCACCGCCGCCCCAGACACCGCCCCGGCGGACGAAGTTCTGGAAGCTGCCCGATTACACCGAGTTGCTGGCGCAGGGCGCGGATCAGGATCTGAATCACGAGCAATTGCTCCAGCGGGCGAAGATCATTGAAGAAACGCTGGCGAGTTTCGGCGCGCCGGGGCGGGTGGTTGAGGTTCGCACCGGCCCGGTGATTACCCAGTTCGGCGTCGAGCCGGACTACCTGCCGGGGCGCGGCGGCAAGAAAATTCGCGTCAAGGTCAGCGCGATTGCCCAGCTTGACAAGGACCTGCAGTTAGCGCTCGGCGCGAAGTCGATCCGTATCGAAGCGCCCGTGCCGGGCAAGGGCTATGTCGGCATCGAGGTTCCGAACGACAAGGCGACGGTTGTGCGCCTGCGCGACATCCTCGATTCTGCCGAGTTCCAGAAGGTCAAGTCGCCGCTTGGTATTTGCCTCGGTCAGGGCGTCGACGGCACGCCGGTGGCCGCCGATCTCGCCGCCATGCCGCACCTGCTGATCGCGGGTACGACGGGTTCCGGCAAGTCGGTGTGCGTCAATGCCATCATCGCCAGCCTGCTGGTCAAGAACGGCCCTGACCGGCTGAAGTTCATCATGGTTGACCCGAAGCGCGTCGAATTGACGGGCTATAACGGCATTCCGCATCTGGTCGCCCCGGTCGTGGTCGAGCTTGAGCGCATCGTCAGCGTGCTCAAGTGGGTGACGCGCGAAATGGACGAGCGCTACAAGAAGTTCAGCAGCGTCGGCGCGCGCAATATCGAAGACTACAACAAGCATCTGCCTCAGGGCGAGCAGGCCATGCCGTATATCGTCGTCATCATCGACGAACTGGCCGACCTGATGATGCTTACTCCCGATGAAACCGAGCGCCTGATTACCCGCATTGCCGCTCTGGCGCGCGCGACCGGCATCCATCTGGTGATCGCCACGCAGCGGCCTTCGGTCGATGTCGTGACCGGTCTGATCAAGGCCAATTTCCCGGCGCGTATCGCTTTCGCCGTCGCCAGCAGCATGGACAGCCGTGTCATCCTCGACCAGCCCGGCGCGGACCGGCTGTTGGGGCGCGGCGACATGCTTTACATGAGCGGCGATTCGCCCGCCCCGGTGCGGCTGCAGGGTGTATTCGTCTCCGATAACGAGATCAACAACATCACGAATTTCTGGCGCTCGCAAGTCGGGCCGGAAGATGTGACGTCCAGACCGCTGACGGCGGCCTTTCTGGCGCAGGACTCCGGGCCGGCGTCGGCGACGTCGGGTTGGGGCAGCAGCCGCAGCGGGCGCGTCGCGGCTGAGCAGATCGCCTTCTGGGATCAGGAACTGCGCGACGGAGCCAACAATCTGGAAAACGAAGATGATGAAGAAGACGCCTTGTATGGTGAAGCGGTCGAACTGGTGCGCCGGCTGAACAAGGCTTCGGTGTCGCTGCTCCAGCGGCGTCTGCGTATCGGCTATACGCGCGCCGCGCGCCTGATCGACATGATGGAAGAGCGCGGCGTGGTCGGCCCGCCGACCGAGGGCAGCAAGCCGCGCGAAGTCCTGCCCGAAAAACACTAGCGTTGCCCCGCGAATGACGACCTGCTCCGGAACCCGGCGTTTGACGGAGCAGGTTGCTGTTTATTTTCCGCTAAGTCCATTCCAGCACACCGCGCTTCTGCGCCTGTGCAGGCGCGGTATAATCCCCGCTGGCGTACGCTTACGGTGCGCTCCGGACATCTGAAAGGTACGCTGCTGTGCGTTTCGCGCTGAACTATTCGCCGCAGGCCGCGGAACTGCTGCGTAGCGGCCAGATCGAGGTCGATTGCTTCAAATGCCCTGACTGGCCTGATCTGGTGGCAGTGGCCGCGCGCATCCGCCCGACCTACGTGCATTTTCCGTTTTTCGTCGGCAATAACACGCTTGGGATGGTGGACTGGAACAAGGTCGAGCAGCTTCTGGCGGCCAGCGATACCCGCTATATCAACATGCATCTCGCGCCGACCTTGCCCAATTTCCCCGAACTGCGGGCCGACCCAACCGCTACAGACCGCCTGTACGAGCAGGTCTATGCCGATATCCGTCTCATCACCGAACGCTTTGGCGCGGAGCGCTGCATTCTGGAAAACGTGCCCTATCAGGGCGAAACGGACAGCTATCACTTCGCGCCGATCGCCGTCGAACCCGCGTTTATCCGCGAGGTGCTGGAAACCACGGGCTGCGGCTTGCTGCTGGATGTCTCCCATGCTCGTCTGACCGCTTGGTTTGCCGGTTGGAACGAGCGCGCTTATCTCGACTCGTTGCCGGTCGATCGCCTGCGCGAGCTACATGTGACCGGCATCCAGCGGGTTGACGGGCGGCTGTGGGATCACATGGGGTTCACCGAGGCCGACTGGGATATCGTGACGTGGGTTTTCGACCGGATTGCGTCTGGCCGCTGGGCGACGCCCGATATCGTGGCGCTGGAATACGGCGGCGTGGGGCCGCGTGTCGAATGGCGCAGCGATGCCGGCGTGATCGCGGCTGATGCGCCGCGTCTCTACAACCTGACGCACAGGTTGCCCGTATAACCTGCCACTCGCCTGACTCGTTTGAAAAGACGCTGATGACTGTAGGTGATAAAGCTGTCGCCCGCGATATGCGGGCGTTTTTTATCTCGCCGCTGGCCGGGGCGCTGGTGGATCGCTGGTCACGGCGGCGGGTGGAGCAGGAACAGCCTGTTACGCACCGGGCGCGACGCCAGTCTCCGGCGTCGCGCCCGTGCCGGAAGGCTCGTCGGCATGATGGCTACTTGTCGCGTGTGAGCTGGAAGCCGCTCATAAACTGTTTCTGCAACAGCAGGAAGACGATCACGGGCGGGATGCTGGCGATCACCGCGCCCAGCATCAGCGGGCCATAGCTCGTCATCACGTCGTCGCTCATCAGCGTTCGCAGACCAAGCTGGACGACCTGGCGTTCCTGCCCCTGAATGATCAGCGCGGGCCAGAGGTACATATTCCACACATAGACGAACTGGATGACCGCCAGCGCGCCGATGGTGTTCCAGCTAAGCGGCACCAGCACTTTCCACAGGAATTGCAGCGGTGTCGCGCCGTCGAGTTGGGCGGCTTCGGATAATTCCGCCGGGATATTGGAGAAATGCTGGCGGAAGAGGAACGCGCCCGTTGCGCTGGCCAGGAACGGCACGATCAGCGCCAGATAGGTGTTGCCCCAGCCGAGGTTGATGACCAGCCGGAAGAGCGCCACCACCAGAATTTCGGTCGGCATCATCAGCGTCAGCAGGACGAACCCGAAGACCAGCCACTTTCCCGGAAAGCGGAAATAGACGAATGCCAGCCCGGCCAGCAGCGACAGCACGGTCTTTCCAACCGTCACGGCCACGGCAACGATCGTGCTGTTCAGCATGTAATTGCCGAGATTCCGGTTGACGATGGCCAGTTCCCAGTTCCTTGCCAGATAAGGGCCGGGAGTGAACCGGTAACTGAAGATCATCGCGTTGTTCTGTGTGCTGGCGATGATGGCATAAATCAGCGGGAAGCCGATCAGAAAACACGCGATCCAGAGGATGACGTGCGCGTACCAGCGCTTTGGAATCCAGGAGCGGCGCTGCACCGCCTGTACACGCGGAGCGACGCGCACCTGTGTGGCTTTCTCTGTTGGCACGCTTGTCATAACTACGCTCCGTACGTTACTCGGCTGCCCGTGCTCCGGAACTGCAACACCGTCAGCCCGATTACCATTACGAACAACACAATCGACTGGGCCGCCGCTTTGCCCAGATCCTGATTAACGAAGCCAATCTGGTAGATGCGGTACATCATCGTCGTCGTCGCGTTCAGCGGGCCGCCGCGTGTCAGGTTGTCGATGGTGGCGAACGTCTCGAAAAAGGCGTACGTCATGTTGGTGATGATCAGGAAAAATGTAATTGGCGAGAGCAACGGAAACGTGACGTACCAGAAGCGTTGCAGAGCGTTCGCGCCGTCAATCGCCGCCGATTCTTTCAGGTCGTTAGGTACGTTCTGCAGACCGGCGATGTAGAAGAGGATGTTGAATCCCATCGACTTCCAGACGCTGGTCGCGATGATCGCCCAGCGCGCCGCCGTCGGGTCCTGCAACCAGGGCACGCTGAACCCAAACGTATTGCTAAGCACGTAATTGATAAAGCCGCCCGCCGGATTGAATAAGAGCAGGAAGATGACACCGGCCACGGCGGGGGAAATGGCATAGGGCCAGATCAGCAGCGTGCGGTATATGCGCGCTCCGGTGATGGGCTGGTAGGCCATGGAAGCCACCAGCAGCCCCAGCGCCAGGCCAATGATCACGATGGCGAACGAGATGAACAGCGTGATGATGACCGTATTGTGATACGAAGGGTCGGTAACCAGACTGGTGAAGTTATCGACGCAGACAAAGACCGAACGCCGCGCGCCCAGCCGGGCCAGCAGGACCGACAGGCTGAAGGTATCGAAGATCGGGTAGTACAGAAAGATCGCCAGAATCGCCAGCGTTGGCAGCAACAGCAGCGCCGGTGTGAGCCAGCCCTTGAACGCGCCGGGCTGCGTCTGCGTCGCGAACAATGGGTTGCCTTCAAAGCGCTGCCTGATGAACCAGTTCACCGGCCATAACACTAGCCCCACGCCGATAGCCAGCAGCAGGAAGCCGAAGACCCGGTCGATTGTCTGGCGCTCCGGTTCAAAAGTACAGAAATTCAGCGGCAGCATGACGAGCAGCGCCCCCGCCGTCGCGCTGGCCGCGCCGACCAGACCTCCAACGGCGATGTTGCGCCGGTAGCGCCTGAAAACGTTGGCCATATAGACCGCGCCAAAAATGGCGGCAAGGACGATAATGAGCACTGGGACTAGACCGGACATGTGCTTTCCTGTAGCGCTGTATTACGGGGCGGGGTGACCCGCCAGAGCGTTTATGGACGCACCTGACAGGTCACCCGCGGATCAAACGAAAGGCTGTTCGTCGGAGGGCTATTCCTCAGGCGCGTTGAGCAGATTGTACTCTTCCAGCGTCTGATTTGCTTCCCGCGCCGCCTGTTCCAGAACCGTCGCCGGATCTTCGTCCGTCAGCAGCACGGTGTCGATAGCCTGAGTCACGATGTCGCGGATGGCCGGGAACGCGCCGAGAACCGCGCCGCTGGTCGCGGGCGTGACTTCGCTCTGCGCCAGCTGTTCGGAGGCGACGATGAAGTTCGGGTTCTCCTCGAACCAGCCCGCTTCCGTCAGCATTTCAACCGCGCTTTCGCGGATGGGGATATAGCCGGTGACCTGATGCCATTCCGCCGCGTTCTCGGTGTTGATGAGCCACAGCAGGAACGTGAGCGCGCCATCTTCCACTTCGGGAGCCAGACCGTCGACCAGCCACAGGCTCGCGCCGCCGATCAGGTTGCCGGTCCAGCCGGTTTCCTCGTTGTAGGGCAGGAACGAAGCGACCACATCCAGCCCGTTCTCAGCGCCGGTCTCGGTGAAGGGCGCGGTGTCCGAGCTGCTGAAGGCGACCATCGCGACCTGGCCGGTCAGGAACGGCTGCTGAGCCGTCGACCAGGAGCCGCCGCCCTGCGTGCCGCTGTAGTAGAGATAGCCTTTTTCGGCCTGATCGTCGAGCCACTCAAGCACGGCGAGGCCGGCTTCGCTGTTGAAAACGACTTCCGTCGCGCGGGCACTGCGGCCATTGTCATTGTTGGCGAACAGGGCGTTCTGCTGGCCAAGCCACTGCTCGAAGAACCAGCCGTGATTCGGGAAGGTCCAGCAGTACTGCGGCGCATTATCGAGGGCCATGATGGCCTCGCAGGCTGCGTCGACTTCGCCCCAGGTCGCGGGCGGCTCTTCAATGCCGGCTGCGCGCAGGACGTTCATGTCCGAGAACCAGATGGCCGAGGAAGTGTTGAAGGGCATCGACGACCACTGGCCGCCAATTGTGTAGTAGGCAGACGCCGGTTGCACGATGTCGTCCAGAGCGACTTCCACGCCGTTGATCTCTTCACGGTCGCCGATGGCTTCCGCAACCGGCTTGAAGTAACCGGAGTCGAGGGCGTCCTGCGTCGCTACCTCAAAGTACTGGATGATGGCCGGCAGGCTGTTCTGTTCGGCAGCCAGCGTGGTCGACGTGAACAGTTCTTCGTAGTTGGCAAAACCTTCGATAGTTACGTTGTACTGAGGGAATTGTTCGTTAAAGGCGGCAGCTTTTTCCTGAAGCCAGTCGAGGCGGTAGTCGGTGAAGGCAAACCACGCGACGACGTCGATCGGCTCATCTTGCGCCGCTACCGGCGCTGCAAGCACGAGACCCATTAGCAGCAGACATAGGAAGAATGCTCGGTTTCGTTTCTGCATTGCGTTTCTCCTGCACTAACCTAGATAAGCGTGAGCTACAAAGAACTTACCGCGCCATCGTTAAAAGACAAGCACGGCGCTTTTAAGAACGCTGCCGTGTTCCGGCGTTGGCTCTTAATTTGTCATATGATTTTAAGGACGGATCGTGAAAGGTGCAACAGGTTGATTGTGCAACATAGCCAATGTTGGGCTACCTGCGCCGGTACATACCGGCGCAGGATGGCGTTCAGGCAGCGCTGTTTATGCGCCTGCCGCGTCAGTTGCCTCTTTAGTGGCGTTTTCGGGCGCAACGATGGTGATCAGCGCGTCGGCCGAATGCATTTCGCCCTCCGCGCTCTCGGCATGCAGGACGAAGCCCGTTTCAATCGGCAAACTGGACGCTGGAATCGCAGGCGAGATCGTCGCCTGCATCGAACCGGCCAGCGGCAGATCGGTGGCGATGGTTTCCATATCGCCCGTGACCGGGTTGTGCTGGCTTATTGCCACGCTGGTTGCACCGCGCACCTGCCAGGCCAACGCCAGCGTTTCGCCGGGCGCGAGCCGATTGGGCGACGCGGTGAACAGGTCGATGCTGAGGCCCGATGTTGAGAACGACACGTTGGCCAGCGCGCTGCGAGTGGCCCCCGCCGCATCACGCACGTCGAGGCGGAAAGTGACCAGCGGGCCGTAGGTCGCCGGGTCACCGTCGGCGGGGAAGGTATACATGATGCTGCCCGATGGCGGCAGAGTCTGCGCGATCAGTTCTGGCTGCGACCCTTCCGCCCGTATCAGGTACAGATCGGCGCTGGTCGCCCCGCTGGTTGACCATGACAGGGCCACGGTATCGCCGAGCGTTGCCGAAGTCCGGTCAGTGTTGAAGCTCTCGATCGTCGCGCCAGACCTGATGACCGGCAGGCGGACGTAGGCCGTGCGCCGCGCGGATGTATCGTCCTCGGCGATCAGCAGGAAGGTCGCCGTATCCGCGCCCAGTCCTTCTTCGGCGGCGGCGGGCAGCGTGTATTCCAGCGATCCGCTGGCGTCGAGATTTTCGCCCAATACCTGCGAGAAGAACTGCCCACCCTGTACGCCGACCCGCGAGAGCGTGATATTCTGCGCGCCGCTGACGTCCCAGCTCAGCGTGACGGGAGCGCCCGGCTCGAGGCTGGTGACGTTCGCGCTGAACGCATTGATCGTTATGGCGCTTTCGGCAGGAAATTCGATCACGCTGGACACCGGCACGCCGTTCGCGTCTGTCAGCGCGTTGCCGGCGGTGTCCGTGGCTGTCAGCGTGAATTGATAGCGGTCGCCGTTGACAAAACCGACTTCATCCAGCGGGATGGACAGGGAGTCCAGTGGTTTCAGCCCGCTGCGCGTTACCAGAGTGCCTGCCGGATCGACATACTCGATACGAACCTGTGGCGCGCCGGCAACTTCCCAGACCAGCGTAAACTGCTCGCCGGTTGCCGGGTCGCCAACCCGTGCCGGTTCGAAATAGAAGATTTGCGCCGGGCCTGCGGGTTCGGGTTCCGGCTCTGGCGTCGCTTCCGGCGGCACGGCGGTCGCGGTCAGCATGCCGGCGACCGGCAGCACCAGTTCGCGCGAGTCGAGCGTCGTTCCCGTAATGCCGTCGATGACGCGCAATACCAGCGTCACGCGGGTGTCGCCCGCCGCGACAACAGGGGCAACGACGCCCTGCCCCTGCGATGGGACCCACAGCGACAGCCGCGGCAGATCGACCGCTACGAGCTGACCGTCGGCCAGAATTTGATCGAAGGCCAGATAGGATGCCGGCGTGCGTCCTTCGACGCTCCACGAAACCGGCGTCAGCGCTACGCCGGAAGCATCGGGCGACACCTCGGTCGCACTGCTTTCAAAGGCCACAATTGCCGGCGTTTCTTCGCCAGTGGTGTCGTAGGGAATGACCAGCGTGCGCTGGTCGAGCACGGCGCCTGAGGCATCGAGGATGGAGAGGCGATAGGTGGGCGGCCCGAAGTTGGCGGGATGCGTGACGGTGATCTCGCGCTCACCTCGCGGTTCGAGCGTTTCCCCTTCGGCGAGCAGCGAAACCCAGTCGTTGATGACGAATGCCTCCAGCGCCAGCCGGTGTTCGGGCAGCATATTCAGCGTGCTCCACGAAAGCACCGTGGTTGTTTCACCGGCTTCGGCATCGGCAAGCGCGATGGCCTCCAGATCGGCGCTGAAATCCAGAATCGCGGGTGGCTGCGCGCTGGCGGCCTGGCGCGCGGGCGCGGCGGACAGAGCGCCGCCTGCAAGCAACAGAGAAACGGCGAATAACAGCAACAGGCGTTTCATCGGTTTCCCCTCTCTGCTTTTGCGCCCCGCTCCGGGGCACGCGGTACAGGTCTGTGCAGATACGACGGCAGATCAGAACAACGGCAACTGGCCGCTGTTTTCGTCTGGCTTTTTGCGTGGCTGTGGTTGAAGCAACCCGCGCGCCTCAAGCCAGGCGGCGTCTGGCCCTTCCCAACCGACTTTTTTCAGGTCGCAGGTGTTCTTCGGCCCGAAGACGATGCCTTCTGCTTCCAGACGCTGGCGTTGCAGCCGGGCCGCTTTGCTGCCTTCCGGCAGGCTGATGCCGCCACGCGCGTTGATAACGCGGTGCCACGGCACGGTCGGCTCGTCAATACCCGAAACGGCGTTCATGGCGTCACCCACCCAGCGTGGCCCCAGACGCGCGTAGTCGTTTGCCGCAACGCCGCGCGGCGGCGGGATCATCGACGCGATGAAGCCGTAGGTCGTGACCTTTCCCTCCGGCACCTGGCGCACGATTTCCCAGACCAGAGCATTAAATCGTTCAGCTTCCGGATTTTCGTATGCCATGGCAATAATCTAGCGCGGGTTTGCTTGCAGCGCCAGCCGCGTCGCGCGCAGGATGGTCGTGTAGCCGCCGGAAAAGTTCAACAAAAACAGCCCTCATCACGGCGAAGAGGGCTGTCTGGAGGGCGATCGGGGACCGATTTATGGAATCTGCGCCATCTGTATCAGGTTGCCACAGGTGTCGTCAAATACGGCGATGGTAGCCGGCCCCACCGACGTTGGCTCCATCGTGAAGCTGACTCCCCGGGCTTTCAACCGCTCGTATTCTTGCTGGATGTTATCGACGGCAAATGAGGCAGCGGTGATACCCTGCTCATAAAGCGCCTTCTGGTAGGCCTGCGCCGCCGGATTGTTATTCGGTTCCAGCAGCAATTCGGGGCCGTCGGGCTGTTCCGGCGATGCGACGGTAAGCCACTTGAACTCGCCAGCCGGAAAGTCGGCCTTTTTCACAAAACCGAGAACGTCGGTATAAAACTTCAACGCTTTTTCCTGATCGTCGACAAAAACGCTGGTCAAATAAATCTTCATAGCCGGTTGCGCCTTTCTTTTGGGGAACGGACCGGAACAAATGCCGGTTAATCTGCCAGATTAGATCAATTGTTCTATTTCGTCAAGCAGGCGCGGGGGACTCGCGTCCTGTTTGCCAAATCCGGCCAGCCCGATACAATCCAGCTATTGGAAATTTTTTAAATGGAGTGCGGTGCTTTGGAAGCGAAATTCAGAGAGCTGAAGGCACGGCTGGCGGAAGTCGATGACCTGCGCGCCGCGGCCAGTGTTCTCGGTTGGGACCAGCAGACGTACATGCCGCCGGGCGGAGCAGAAGGGCGTTCGCGCCAGATGGCGACCCTGTCGCGTCTGGCGCATGAAAAGTTCACCGATCCGGCGGTCGGGCATTTGCTTGACGACCTGCGGCCGTATGAGGAGAGCCTGCCTTACGATTCGGATGAGGCAGCGCTTATCCGCGTCGCCCGGCGTGACTACCTCAAGCTGACGCGCGTTCCGGCGTCGCTGGTCGCCGAGGTGATCGGCCATCAGGGGCTGTCCTATCAGACGTGGACCGAAGCCCGGCCCGCAAACGACTTCGCGCGTGTCCGCCCGCTGCTGGAAAAAACGCTCGATTACAGCCGCCAGTTCAGCAGTTTCTTTCCCGATTTCGAGCATATCGCCGATCCCCTCATCGACCTGCACGACGAGGGCATGACGGTGGCAACGGTGCGCCCGCTGTTCGACGCGCTGCGCCCGGAACTGGTGTCGCTGGTGGAAGCGATTGCCGGGCAGCCGCCGGTCGATCTGTCGCCGGTTTACGGGCATTTTCCGCAGGACCGGCAGCTTGCCTTCGGGCTGGAAATAATCGGCGATTATGGCTTTGACTTCAATCGCGGGCGGCAGGATCTGACACACCACCCGTTCATGACGAAGTTTTCGCTGGGCGACGTGCGTATCACAACGCGCGTGCGAGAAGATGACCTGACCGACGCGCTCTTCAGCACGCTGCACGAGGCTGGCCACGCCATGTATGAACAGGGCATCCATCCCGATCTGGAAGGGACGCTGCTGGCCGATGGCGCGTCGAGCGCGGTTCACGAGAGCCAGTCGCGCCTGTGGGAAAATCTGGTCGGGCGCAGCCGCCCATTCTGGGAGCATTATTATCCGCGTTTGCAGGCTTTATTCCCGGAACAACTGGGCGCGGTATCGCTGGATGCGTTCTACCGGGCGGTGAACAACGTCCGGCGTTCGCTCATTCGCACCGATGCCGATGAAGTGACCTACAATCTGCACGTCATGCTGCGGTTCGATCTCGAAGTGGCGCTGCTGGAAGGCAAGCTGGAAGTGCGCCACCTGCCCGAAGCCTGGAATGATCGCTATCGCTCTGATCTGGGCATTGTCCCGCCCGACGACCGCGACGGCGTGTTGCAGGATGTCCACTGGTTTTCCGGACTCATCGGCGGCATGTTTCAGGGTTACACGCTCGGCAATATCCTCAGCGCGCAGTTCTTCGAAGCGGCGACGACTGCGCATCCGGAAATTCTGACGGAGATCGGTCAGGGGCGGTTCAGCACGCTGCATGGGTGGCTGAAGGAGAATCTCTATCGCCACGGGCGCAAGTTCACGACGCACGAGCTCGTCCAGCGCGTGACCGGCGGGCCGATCAGCGTCGAGCCGTATCTGCGTTATCTGAAGACCAAGTACGGCGAGTTGTACGGCGTGGAAGTCTGAACCGGCGGGCCGGGTCGCTCTCTTTGCCTCCGTCCACGTCGTCGATGCCGGCGGGGGCAGGCTATTTCGCCTGAGGGTCGCGCCCGGCTAAAGCGCTTCCACCGCCTGCAGCAGCTCCCCGGTAGTCGGCTGATAGTTGCCGACGCGCCGGACGACCAGCCCGCTGGCGTAATTGGCCAGCATGGCCGCTTCCTCGACTTCCGCCCCGGCTAGCAGCGCCAGCGTCAGCGTCGCGATTGCCGTGTCTCCCGCGCCGACGGTGTCGTAAACATCCGTGACTGCCGGGGCGGGACAGTGCGCTGCCTGCCCGCCGGCCTTCGCAACCGTGATGCCGTACGCGCCGCGCGTGATGACCATGGCCCGGGTCAGCGACAGCGATTGGAAGAGGTCGATAGCGGCCTGCGCGAAATCGTCGTCGCTTTGCAGGTCGCGCCGCAGATAAGCGCGGGCCTCGTCGGCGTTGCATTTCACCAGCCCGAACCCAACATATTTTTCCAGCGCGCCCTGCGCGTCGGCCGCCAGCAGTACGTTTCGTTCGGCGGTCAGCGACCGCACGGTTTCGACCAGCGACGGCGTCAGCAGGCCAACGAGATAATCGGAACATAGCACGGCTTCGACGGCGGCGATGCACTCGCCTATACGCGCCCGTACCTGCCGTTCAATCGTCGGGCCGATCGCCTCCCTAGAGAGCTTGTCCAGACGGGCGACCTGCTGGGGAAAACGCAGGCCCATATGCGCCAGCAGACGGGTCTTGACGGTCGTTGGCCGCGCCGGATCGACCACCAGACCGCCGGTTTCGATGCCCAGCGCCTGCAACACCTGGCGCAGCACGGTTGCTTCATGGTCGGAGCCGATGACGCCGATCTGAACCGGTGTGCTGCCTAGCCTGACGATATTAGCCGCCGGGTTGGCCGCGCCACCGGGGATCAGTTGCCGTGTCTGGTATTCCAGCACCGGAACCGGCGCTTCGCGGCTCATGCGCGTCGCCGTGCCGATGACGTATTCGTCGAGGATGACATCGCCCAGCACCAGCACCCGATGCCCGGCGAGTCGCGGGATGAGCGCTTTCAGGCGGTCGCGTTGTGCCATTTCCGGCCTGCTTTCGTTCATGTCGAATAGCCGTTCAGGTTATCACGATGCGGGACGTTCGAGTAGCACGGCCAGCACGAAGCGCGGCAAACGCAACATGCGCCGCCAGCGCGACGGTTGCAGGTAGAGGCGATAAAGCCACTCTAAACCGAGCTGCTGGAGCCACAGCGGCGCGCGCGGGATGACGCCGGCGATGAAGTCGAACGTGCCGCCGACGCCCATCGCCATTCTGGGGCGCAGGCGCGGCAGGTTGCGCGCGATCCAGACGTCCTGCGCCGGAGCGCCGAAGGCCACGAACAGGATGTCTGCGCCGCTGGCATTGATCTGCTCGACGATTTCGTCTTCTTCATACGAGGCAGGGCTGCCGCTGTAAGTTCCGACAATTTTCAACCTCGGATGCCGCGACACCAACACCTCTGCCGCCCGGTCGGCAACGCCCGGCGCTGCGCCGAGGAAAAATAGCCGCCAGCCTTCCTCGGCGGCCCGCGCCGCGATCTTCGGCACGCCGTCCGAGCCGGTGACGCGCTGGGGCAACGGGCGGCCTCGCCGCCGGGCGGCCCATAACAGGCCGACGCCGTCCGGGATGCACAGAGCCGCGCGGTTGAGGATGTGCTTAAAGTTCGGATCGTCCTGCGCGATCATGATGAATTCGGGATTGACGGTGCAGACGTGGCGCGGGCCGGTCGCGCTCCGGTCGCGCACCCACTCGCCGATCCGGTCCAGCCATTGTTCGTAGGTAATGGCGTCGACCGGCACGCCGAGGATACAGAGGCGTTCCGGCTGTCCCGCGTTTCGCGCTTCAGCCGTTTTCGCCGCCGGAGCCGGGGTGTCGGTCCACGGCGCGGCGCGCACCACCGGCGTTCGCAATTCAACCGGCGTTCCGGCCAGCAGGCTGCGCGCCGCATCGAGAACGTGAGACGGCGTGATCAGGCGCATGCACGTCCGCGCTTCGCAGCCTTCACGCAGGCCGATGCCATGGCCGACATAGCTGCACGGTGAGCACTCAACCCGGCTGATGAGCGCAATCGAGCGCCCGCCCGGCGTCCACGGACGCCACGCGTCAGCATTGCTTGGCCCGAAGATCGCGACGACCGGCACGCCGGTGGCGGCGGCCAGATGCATGATACCGCTATCCGCGCCGATATAGAGATCGCTGTCGCTTAATATGGTCGCCAATTGCGGAAGCGTCGTTTTCCCGGTCAGGTCGATCACGGGGAAGCTCAGGCGTTGCACCACATTGGCGGTGTCGTCCGCCGCCGTGCCGGCGATCACGATTTCGGCGTTGAATTCGCTGGCTAATGCCTCGGCGACCGCCGCGAATTTCGCCGCATCCCAGCGTCGCGCCAGACTGTAGCCGCCGCTGCCCGGGTGCAGCACGATACGCGGCCTGCCCGGTGTTTTCGGCCTGATCACGCCGCTGGCGCTGGCGCGCGCGACGACAGCGGGCCGGGGCCGGGTGTTCGCGCCGAGCATGCCGGCAAGATCGAGCCAGTACTGCGCCTGATGCCGCGCGCCAAACCCCTTGTCGGCCAGTCGCTCGGTCAGGAAATAGCCATTGCCGTTGTCCAGCCCGATCCGCCGCCGGCTTCTCGCGGCCAGAGAGAGCGCGCCGAATTTGAGCGCGCCGAAGCGCGTGGTGAAGTGGTGAAAAAAGACGGTCGTGTCATAGCGCCCACGGCGCAGGCGCATAGCGAGGCCCAGCGCGTGGCGCAGATTGGTCGGACGCAGCAGCGCGCGCGGGTTATCGAAGGTGTGTTTGCTGAAGGTGACGATCTCGTCCACCAGTTGCGTTCCGGCGACGACCGGGGCGCTGTGCGCCGTCGTCAGCAGCGTGAGGTGCGCGTCGGAGCGCGCTTCGCGCAGCGCCGCTATAGCGGGCGTCGTCAGGATCAGGTCGCCAATATCGGCCAGTTGGACGAGCAGAATGCGTTCAGCCATGGGCAAGACTATACGCGGGCGAGAGAGGGTTGGGCAAGGGCCGGATCACGCGCTTTCCAGCGCGGCCAGCGCTTCGCGCGCCGCCCGTTCCCACGTGAATCTGGCTGCCTGAAGGCGTCCTTTGGCTGCCAGTTCCGCGCGCAGCGCGGCATCGCTTGCCAGCCGGTTCATGGCGTCCGCGATGGCGTCGGTGTCCAGCGGATCGACCAGCAGCGCGGCGTCGCCCGCCAGTTCGGGCAGGCTGGACGTGTTGCTGCAAATGACCGGCGTGCCGCAATGCATGGCTTCCAGCACCGGGAAGCCAAAGCCTTCATGGAGGGATGGAAACACCAGCGCCAGCGCTTCCGCATAGAGCGCGCCTTTATCCGCCTCGTCCACATAGCCGGTCAGCAGGATGCCGTCCACGCCGGAGGTCCAGGCTTCATCGTATAGCCAGCCTTTGCCGCCTGCCAGCACCAGCGCCGCATCGTTCTGCGGGGACCGGGCTCGCCAGCGGGCATACGCCTGTACCAGCCGGGCGATATTCTTGCGCGGTTGCAACGTGCCGAGGAACAGAAAATAACGCTCCGGCAGGCCATATTTGCGCCGGACAGCCGCCAGATTGTCGATTCGTGGGGCGTCTACGCCCGGATAAACGACGCGAATTTTGCCGGGCGGCGTGCCATAGAAGCGCGTCAGGTCGGCAGCCGTCGCCCGGCTATCGGCCAGTATGACGCCGGCGCGGCGCGCGCTGAAGGCGGTAGAGAGATGCAGATACAGTCGCGGCCACCATGGGTGCGCCTCCGGGAAATAGCGAAAACCCAGATCATGGACCGTCACGGCCATGCGTCCGGGCGCGATCAGCGGCAGGCTGTGCGCGGGCACAAAGGTCACGTCAGGCCGGTCGCGCCACAGGGCCGCGGCAAACGCCGTGTGTGTCCACAACCTGGGCTGCCGCAGAAGGCGCGTAACCACGCGTTCGTCGCTCGGAAAGAGATCGGGCGGCGGAGTATCGCGAAAGTAGAGCCAGAAGTGATGCGTCGAGTCGAGGTCGATGAGCGCTCGGGTGAGCTGCAGCGCATAGCGTTCGGTTCCGGTGACGCGCGCGCTCGTCGTCCGGCTGGCATCAATGGCGATACGCAAGTGCGTTATCCCCGTCGTTTTGCCAGCAGAGGCAGCAGCCAGAGAAGCGCTATAACGGCAACCAGCGCCGGCCAGTAGGGCGCGACGCCCGCCAGCAGCGTTGCCGGTAGATAGCCGATGATCGCTGCGAGGCTGACGGCGGCGGCAACCAGAAACAGGATACCGGGCAGCAGCAACCGCCGGTCCATCGGTCTGGAGAGCAGGGCGGTCAGCGCGAACGCCAGTCCGGTCGCGGCCAGAATGAGCGGCCCGGCGACCGGAGCTTCGAGGTCGAGCGTTGAGGCGTAATAGACGGAGCCGGCCATCAGCACCAGCAGGATGGCGAAAAAGAACGCGCCGCGCGCCCAGCGGCCCGACGAAAGCCAGTAGGCCAGCAGGGTGATGACCACGGCGGCGAGCAGGGCCGCGCTCACCAGCAGCGGATTGAGCGGTACGGCATCCGGCGCTGTGGTCGCGAAGGTCAGCCACGCGCCGATGCCCATGAGCAGCAGCGCAGGGACGACGGATGCCAGTTGGCCGCGGCGCAGGTTGACGACCGGCGGGGCCTGAATCGACTTGAGCGTCCGGTGAGCGGCTTCTTCGCGCGCGGCTTCGGCGTCCTGTTCGGCGGCTAGTTGCGCGCGTTCCAGTTCTTCACGCTCGGCCAGCTCTTCACCGAGCGCGGCGACCGACGCCAGCGCCGCGTCGATATCGACGAAGTCGAAAGCGGGCGATTCCACATCCTCATAGGTGGCCTGCCCGGCAGCCGCGTAAGCCTCCGGCGCGTCCCACGCGGTATCATACGAACCGGCAGACTGCGTCTCAGCGCCGCCGGATTCGAGGTCTTTGGCCAGCGCTTCGGCTTCGGATACCTCAGGCAGCGGCAAGCCGTCGTCGGGAAGCGATTCCCGGACTTCGGCGTCGCTGTCGGGTGTGTCCACGCCGGCCCGGGCTTCGGTATCGCCTTCAACAGCCGCTTCAGGGTTTTGTGCCGGTGGTTCGTTTTCCGGCAGCGGTTTGTCGTGTTCGGTCATGGTGTGTATTCTGGCGGCTTTTCATAACGGACGCAAGCGATATCTCAGCCTTGCCTCTGTTTCAACCAGACTGTATAATCGCGGTAACGGCGACGTGGCCAAGTGGTAAGGCAAGGCTCTGCAAAAGCCTGATCACCGGTTCGAGTCCGGTCGTCGCCTCTCGCGGGTGTCTCACAGCTTGTGGACGCCCGCTTTTCGTATCGGGAGGGCTGCACATGCCGTCAGATAACCCCGACAGCGACCGTAAACCTTCGACTGCCCGGCTGCAACCGCAGATCGTGCGGCCCCTGCCACAGGCCCCCCTGCTCAACTACACCCTCTCAACCGTTTGCCCGGCCTGCACGGCCCCGACTGTGCGGCGCGCCTGCAAAGTGCGCTGCGAGCGCTGCGGTTTTGTCTGGGATTGCAGCGAACTCTAGGCGATCCAGCGCCAGGTTACAAAGCGCGCGGTGAACAGCGCCATCAACGCCAGCGACAGCGCGATCAGGAGAATCTGCTGCCAGATGCGCGTTGCCCGCGCTCCAGCCTCGACATAAAACGGAAAGACAACCAGCCCGAAACGCGGCATGGCGACCAGCGTTCCGGAAAGCACCGGCACGATGATCGCGCCCAGCGCATACAGCCCCCATGCGACGCGGCGGCGCAGCACCAGCAGCGCCAGCGCGAGAAAACCCAGCGTCGCCAGCAGGTCCAGCCACGACAGCCGCCAGCCAAACCACGAAACGGCTTCACCGCTGAAATAAGCCGTAAAAGCGCCGATGAAGCCGCCCGCCGGGCGTTCCCATGTTGTTTCGTAGGTATGAAAATAAGCCAGTGGGTCGCCAACCCATAGCCCCGCACCGAGGATATAGGCAGCGAACACCAGCCCCGGAACCAGCGCCAGTCCAAGCCGGATCACCCGCCCACCCTCACCGGACGAGCGCCATGCGTGCCACAGAAGCGCAGGCACGAGCGCGATGCCGACAGATCGGGTCAGGCAGGCGAGCGCCGCCGCCAGCACGGCCGGCCCGAAGCGGTTTCGTTCCAGTGCCGAAAAAACGATCAGGCTCAGCAGCAGGAATGTGGCCTCGGTATACACGCCTGATAGAAAAATGCTCGCCGGAGAAACGAGCAGCAGGGTGAGCGCGCGCCACGCCGCGCCCGGCCCGAACGTTCCGTACGTCAGGTTGAACAGAAGCAGCGTCGCCGCCAGCAATGCGGCGTTCGATACCACCAACCCGCTGACGGTGGCGCAGGTGCTCAGATAGGGCGTGTAGCCACATCCGGTGATGGACATGACGGCGCGTACGGCCAGCGGATAGAGCGGCAGAAAGGCCATGTCATCCGCCGGGTGGCCCTCGTTCCACCAGTCATATCCGTAAGTGGCGATGGTGGCATAGAAGCCCGCGTCCCACCGGTACCACATGTCCAGCGCGGGGCCGCCATCGAGCAGGTGCGTGAACTCCTCGCCTTCGTTGGCGGGCAGCAGGGTGTTGGCCGCGACGCCTGTGGCGACGAGCAGCAGCCGCGACAGCGCGAATGCGACGACGATCAGGACAACCCGGCGGCGATTAAGCGCGGCGGTTGTCAGGGTGGCGGCGTGGTCGGCGGTCGAGCGCCTTGATGATGGAAAGAGGGTCACAGTTGGCCTTAAACTGGATGCATATGGGCGCGTCAGGTTCCGCCCTAAGCAGTTTTCATGTTGTGCAGCAGAAAACAGCAGTATTATAATGCCGTGCTAAGAATGTGATAAAACACAAGGTACCCGATGACTCAAAAGCAGCAGCTTCTTGAACGTATCCGCAGCCGCGAAGCGAAGGTCGGCGTTGTCGGCCTGGGCTATGTTGGTTTGCCGCTGGCGATGGAATTCGCCGAATCCGGGTTCAACGTGATCGGCGTTGACGTAAGCCAGGAGAAGGTCGACCGCCTCAATCGCGGTGAGAGTTATATCGCTGATGTGCCAGCCGAACAAGTCAAACGGCTGGTCGATGCCGGCAAATTTTGCGCCACCACCCGCTATGAAGATCTTCGTGCTGTCGATACGGTCAGCATTTGCGTGCCGACGCCGCTGCGAAAGACCAAAGACCCGGATATGTCCTACATCATCGAGGCGGTCGACGCGATTGCCGAGGTCTGTCATGAGGGCATGCTGGTAGTGCTTGAAAGCACCACTTACCCCGGCACGACCGATGAACTGATCGTGCCGCGCCTGCTCAACAACGGATTTCGCGTCGGCGAAAATGTTTTTATCGCCTTCTCGCCAGAGCGGATCGACCCGGCGAACCCGACTTATGGCGTGCGTAATACGCCAAAGGGCGTCGGGGGCGGGGCGCCCGGCCGGACGGGGGATTCGGGGGGGGGGCCTCAACAAGCGGGGGGCGGAGGTGTGGCGGGGGTT
>QGUR01000343.1 GCA_003242205.1 Chloroflexota bacterium
TCGAATTTATTTCCTTTTTAAATAGCTCAAAGTCAAAATGGTCCGATGCGCTCAACACCGTTAATACAACGCCTTTTTCCGGGAACCGCGTCTGAAACGCGCACGGGTTCGGCTTCAGCATTGCAGCGGCTGATCTCGCGCCCCGAGTTCGGCCCTTTCGTCCTGCTGGTGATCGAAATCGTGGTCTTTACACTGCTGTCCCCGGCTTTTCTGTCGCCCGGCAACATCAGTAATTCGCTGACCTTCACCTCCGAGCTTGGCATGATCGCTCTGGCCATGACTCTGCTCATGACGTCGGGCGAATTTGACCTATCCGTCGGTTCGGTGTTCGGCTTTGCGCCAATCGTCATGTGGACGTTATACAACACCGGCACGACGTCGCTCGAAGTGGGTTTCGTAGTGGCGCTTCTGATCAGCCTGGTGATTGGGTACGCGAACGGGATCTTCGTCACGCGGCTCAAAATCCCGTCGTTTCTGGTCACGCTTGGCATGTTGCTGGTCGTGCGCGGCACGGCTCTGTACATCACCAGCGGTTTCCCACAGCGCACGTGGCGGGCCGAATCGCCGCTTATCGACGTGATCGTTGGCGACTTCAACATCGGTAGTTATCGCATCTACATGTCGCTGCTCTGGTTCATCCTGTTCGCGGTGATTTTCGGATACATTTTGACCCGCTCGAAGGCAGGTAACTGGATTCAGGCTTCTGGCGGCAATCCGAGCGCGGCGCTGGCGCGTGGCGTCCGCGTTATGCGGACCAAGATGGCGCTGTTCATGCTTTCGTCATTGATGGCGGCCTACGCCGGTATCACCAGTTCCATCCGTGTGTCGGCGGCTAATCCGAACAGCGGCGACGGCTACGAGCTTGAAGTGATCGCGATGGTCGTCATCGGCGGTACGGCCCTCAGCGGCGGGCGTGGCACGATCATCGGAACCGTGCTCGGCGTGCTCATCCTCCGCATGATGCGGAATGGCATCGTCCTGATCGGCGTGCCGGGTCTGGCCTACAACATTTTCATCGGCGCGATCATCCTCGGCATGATGGCGCTGCATTCCTGGCTTGAGCGCAGGCATCACGTGGGGGTATAAGGCAGATGACCGGCGAACTCGTGCGTATGGAGCGCATCAACAAGTTTTACGGGCGCGTGCAGGCTTTGAAGGACGTGACCTTCACCGTCCGGGAAAACGAAATCGTCGGCCTGCTGGGGGACAACGGCGCTGGCAAATCGACGCTGATCAAAATCCTCTCCGGTGCGGTAGCGGCGACCAGTGGCGATATCTACTTCAAGGGCCAGAAGGTCACTATTCGCGACACGACCGATGCCATCCGGCTTGGCATTGAGACGATCTACCAGGACTCGGCGCTGGTTCCACACCTTTCGATCGCCCGGAATCTGTTTCTGGGACGCGAACCGATTAAGGGCGCTCCTTTTCTGGGCAACATGGATCAGGAAAAGATGAATGAGGTGGCGCGCCAGTTGCTGAAACAGGTTGGGATCACGAAAGATATTCCGCCAACCACGCCGATCAGCTCGCTTTCCGGCGGCGAGCGACAGGCGGTTGCGATTGCGCGCGCGCTTTATTTCCGCAGCGACCTGATCATTCTCGACGAGCCGACTAACAATCTGGGCGTCGAAGAGACTCAGGGCGTGCTGCGCTTCGTTCGCAATGCTCGCGACTCTGGCCACTCGTGCATTTTCATCGCGCACAACATCTATCACGTCTTTCAGGTCGTGGATCGCATCGTTGTGCTGCGTCGCGGCAAAGTCGTCGCCGATGACATCGACCCGAAAAAGACGACGATTGAAGAGGTCGAGAAAATCATTACCGGCCTCGCCGAACAACCCGTCGCCTGACCTAATAGGTGAAGATAGGCAGGCGTCCCGGTAGCGGGATGCCTGCTTTTATTTTCCGGCGAAGAAAGGCGACACGCCGGGAGATTGCGTCAGCGTATCACCTCGCAGCCGCGCGCTTCAGTCCACCGGCTGAAAGATCGTCTTGATTCCGCGCTTGCCCTCGAAGGTCGCGAACGCTTCCTGCCAGTCGGTGATGTCATAGACGTGTGTGATCAATGGTTTCGTCTGGACCGAGCCATCGGCCAGCAGGCGTAACGCCTTGCTCCACGCGGATGGCACACTGGCGTTGCTGCCCGTCGCTGTCAGTTCCTTAAAGCATAGCTGGTCCAGATCCCAGGCAACGGGCTTGCCGAACAGGCCGATTTGCACGTAGCGCCCGCGCCGCCGTACCAGTTGTAGCAGTTGTGCGGCGGCAGGCCCGGCCCCCGAACATTCGTATACGACGTCTGCGCCGAGTCCTTCTTCGGTGAGTTCGCTTACAAGCGGAGCCGGATCATCCGCCTGAACATTGATGACATGATCCGCGCCGAGTTCACGCGCCAGTTGCAAACGGCTGGCGTCGGCGTCCGTGCCCAGAACGATGGCAGTTGCGCCTGCTGCCTTGACGACCTGAAGCGTCAGCAGGCCGATTGCGCCCGGCCCGGCAATTACGGCGACATCGCCCGGCGCGACGGTCGGGGTGCTCAGCACGCCGTGAACAACACATGCCAGCGGTTCGGTCAGCGCGCCAGCCTGAAAGTCGATATTTTCCGGCAATTCGTGAATATTGCGCGCCGGCACGACCAAGGCGCTGGTGAAGCCGCCGTTCACTGCGGAGCCGATGGACCGGCGGTTGAGGCACAGATTGCTATGTCCGCTACGGCAGTAACGACACTGCCCGCAGGTCGAAAAATAGGTTTCCGTCGTCACGCGCATACCGGGCTGAATACCGGTCACGCCTTCACCGACGGCTTCGACCACGCCGGCGACTTCATGGCCAAGCACGACCGGCGGGCGCGATGGAAACTCGTCCTTGTAGATGTGCAGATCGGTGCCGCAGAGTCCCGCGGCGCGGACGCGAATTTTGACCTGCTGCGGGCCGGGTTCCGGCTCTTCGATGTCGCGCAGTTCGATGTTGCCGACTCCGGGGGCAACTTTCATAACGGCTTTCATGGGTGGTCCTTCACGTTCTGCGGCCTGGCCGGGAAACAGGCGGGCAGGCCATTATCATCGGTCGCCCGGTCGAAGGCCGGGCAAGCGGAGCAAGCTGCTTCTAACGGTCGAGATAGTACCTTAGCCGCAACCGGCCAACAACCGGCGAACCAGACCAACAGGCAATGGCATGGAAGCTGTGCCTGTGTTCAGTAATAGTTCATGCCGGAAAAGGCGACGGCAGGGTACAATCCGCCTGTCTACCCATTCTGCCGCGACATTCAGGGAAGCGATGTTTCCGACGAATCCAATTGAGTTGATCGCCGTCGATCTTGACGGCACGCTTCTGAACAGCCAGCACCAGCTTTCAGAGCGCACGGTGAACGCGCTGCGTAAGGCGATGGAACACGGCGTTCAGGTGGTGCTGGCGACCGGAAAAACCCGGCGCTCGGCGCAGGAAGCGATTGAACGCCTCGATCTGGCGACGCCCGGCGTTTATCTGCAAGGGCTGATACTGTACAACGGCGATGGCAGTGTACGCGCGCAGCAGCAGCTTGAGCCGGAATTGGCGCGCCAACTGGTTGAGTTTGCCGGGCGAGAAGCGGTGGCACTGGCAGCCTACAGCGGCCTCGACATTTACACGCCGAAGCGGTCTGCCCAGACCGACAAGCTGGCCCGGTATCACGAGCCGTTGCCACAGGAAATTCCGGCAGCCGAATTGCTCGCGCTGCCGATCAACAAAATATTGCTGATCGACGAGCCGGAGCGCGTCAGCGAAGTACGTGAACAACTCGCGCCGCAGGTCGAGGGGCGGGCAACGTTGGTGCAGGCCCTCGACGACATGCTCGAAATTCTGCCCTTTGGCGCGTCGAAGGGCGCGGGGCTGAAGCGCCTGCTCGATGATCTGGGCATTGCGCCTGAGCGAGTGCTTGCCATCGGCGATGCCGAGAATGATATCGAAATGTTGCAGCTTGCCGGGATCGGCGTTGCGGTAGGCAACGCCATGCCGCAGACCAAAGCGGCGGCTGATTTCGTCGTGGCCAGCAACGACGAAGATGGCGTAGCGGAGGCTGTGGAAAGATTCGTTTTCGGGAAGAACGTTTACGCGTCCGGCGTCGAAGAAACGGACTAACCACGCTAAAACGCCGGAAGGCTGCGAAACCTCAGCTTCACAGCTTTCCGGCGTTATCTATACCCATTCATGCGGAGACGAAAGCTCACGCTAAACCCTTCTCTTTTGTGGCGACGGTTAGGGTGAGACCGTGTTGGCTAACCGCTCGACCTCCGCAAGCGTTGGCGCGCCAAGCACGCCTTTCCCCGACGCTACTACCAGCGCAGCGGTCGCGCTGCCAAACACCAACGCGTCGCGCAGCGCCTTGCCCTGACGCAGCGCGTACAGGAATCCGGCATTAAATGAGTCTCCTGCGCCGACCGTCGTCGCTGCGGGGTTGCCGGAAAAGCTGGACCTTCCAACACTT
>QGUR01000344.1 GCA_003242205.1 Chloroflexota bacterium
GTTCACTTTCGCACTGGAAGCCTACGCCGGTTCCGTAGACACCGATGTTGAGCCACGGCGAGGTGCAACTGCTGTCCGGCACACTGCCATAAGCAGCGGCGATGGCGTTGTAGCGCAGCCGGTAGTTGACGCCGGGTTGCAGAAACTGGAATGACAGTGGATCACTGGTTGAATCTGCCAGACTGACAGGGACCCAGGTGCCGGGTGAAGTCTCCTGCTCCATCTCCCAGTTGAACGCTGAGATCGTACGCCCGTAAATGTTGCCGAGGTGGCGCTGATAGAGTTCGGTTTCACCTACGACCGGCGTTGTGTCGCCGGTAGGCGCGTCGCAAGTCAGATCCGGGAGCATGACGTTGACGCCGCTGTTCATCGAACAGCCAACCGTCGTATTGTCTGGATTGGTGACCGTGACCGTCACTGCGATGTTTTCACTCGCGTCATGGCCCGGCGCGGCGCGGTTCTCGTCCCACCGGACGGTCACCTGATTGCTGCTGCTCGGGTTAGTCGAGATGATCGTGCCACCGTCGACCGTCCAGGCATAGCTGACCTGCCGTCCCGCGAGGCCGGAGATGCTGGCGGTATAGGTATAGCTGCGCGTGCCATTATCCAGCGTAACCGGCAGGGGCGAGAAGTTACCGCTGATGCTGTTACATACCAGCGCCGGCCATGGCTCCACGGTGAAAGACTTTGTTTCGGTGCAGTCCGAGGTCGCCGGCGTGTAACCAGCGCCATTATCGACCGTCACCTTGTAGCTCACGGTTATGGTGTCCGGCGCGTCAGGCTCGACATCGGTGTTTGTCCACGTAAAGCTGGCTGAAGCGCCGGATTGCACGGATACGCCATTGACAAACCACTCATAGCCGGTGATGGAACGCCCATCGAGGTTCGAGACGCTGGCGTTGAAGGTGTAGGTCTGCCCGTTGGCATACAGGACGCTAGGCAGATTATCCGTCATGTTGCATTCCAGCGGCCGCCAGTCGTGGGTCACCGTTCTGGTTACGTTACAGGTCGAGCCGTCCTCGGTGCTGGCGGTTAGCGTCAACTGGAAAGTGCCGCTGCCGAAGGTTGACCAATCGACGTTGATGCTCTCAGTGGTGAACGACAGTGGCGGGTGGATGCCGCTGCCGGAGATTGTCCAGTGATAGTCTACGTCGCGTCCGCCAACATTACCGAGGCTGGCGGTGTAGCTCTGCGATCCCGCGTTGGGCAGAACGTCGAAGCTGCCGCTGATATCGCAGGTCAGTTCCAGCCGGTTAACGGTAACGATCTTCTCGACATACGACGAACCGCCGGGGCCAGTGACCGTCAGGCGGATGGTGTGCGCGCCCAGCGTATCCAGCAGGATGTCCGCCGGATGTTGTTCATCGCTGGTCTGGCCATCGCCGAAATCCCAGTGGCTGGTTTCGTACACGCCGGTGCTGGTATTGGTAAAGCTGACCGTCTGGCCCCAGGTGATTGTGTCGCTGGGATGGATGGCGAAATCGGCGACCGGCGGGGCGACTACAGTCACCATTTTCGATGCTTCAGAGGATGCGTCGGCGTTGCTGACGCGCAGCCGGACCGTGAAGTTACCCGTCGCCGGATAGACGTGGCAGACGACGGCAGCGTTGCTCGTCAGATCATAGGTTCCGTCGCCATCGAAATCCCACTCGCTGGTAGTAAAGGGGCCGGTGCTGGTATTGGTGAAGCACACTTCATAGCCGCCAGCGACTTCGCCCCGTAGGGCGTAGGTGAAGCCTGCTTCGACCTGCGCCGAATCGGGATACACGCCGACCTGTTGCTCGACCGTGCCAGAGCCGCCCGGCCCGCTGTAGTTGAGGATAATCCAGTAGGTTCCCTCAATGGCGTAGGTATAGGTGTGCGGGCCGCTACCTGTCGCCGTACCAGATCCGTCGCCGAAATCCCATGACCATACGTCAATCGGGCCGGAACCGGCGGCGGGAATACCTTCGACCGTCACCGTCAGCGGGGCAGTTCCCGCCACCGGCGACAGGCTGAAATCGGCCTTCGGCGGCAGGATGTTGAAGACGACCGACTTGGTGACGAGACGGGTCTGCGAGCCGTTCGACACTTTCAGATGGAAGTAGAACGTGGCCGGGTAGGATGTGATATCAGCGCTAGTGAATGTGTAGCTGATATTTTCCGTCGTTGCAGTGTAGATGCCCGGAGCGCTGGGATCGCTGCTGGCGCTGATCTTCCATTCGTAAGTCAGCGTGCCGCCGCTTGACTGGTTATTCGTGCTGACAGTCTGCGGCAGCGCGGTAAACACGTTACCTTGTACCAGATCGAAATCGGCGAACAGCACCGGCGTGATCGTGATGCTGCCGGTCAGTACAAGCGGGTCGTCGCCGAAGCCAGCAACCGGCGTGCATTTCAGTGTGATGGTGTAATCGCCGGGCGCCACGTAGGTATGCGACGCCGCCTGCGTGTTGGCTGTCGTGCTGTCGCCAAAATCCCACTCAAATGACTCGATGTTATGGGCAACGGCGTTGAACTGGAAGGTGAATGGGTCGTTGTCGCCTGCGTCGCTGATGTCCATCGTACACGAGGTCTGCATCGCCAGCGGCTGGATCATGCCGAATGTCTCGGCTTCGGGCGTCGTCTCCACTTCCGGCACGTCTGATTCATCCGCCGGTTCGTCGCCGTTATCAGTGGCTTCGATGGCCGGTTCGCCCGCGCCGTCATCCGTTGGCTCGGTGGCCGGTTCGCCCGCGCTGTCATCCGTTGGCCCGGCGGCCGGTTCGCCCGCGCTGTCATCCGTTGGCCCGGCGGCCGGTTCGCCCGCGCTGTCATCCGTTGGTTCGGTGGCCGGTGGCAGCTCGGTCGTGGGGTCAGCCGGTGGTTCGGTCGTTCCGGTGACCGGCGAGGATGCTTCCGGTGGCTCGGTGGCCAGCGGTGAGGCTGTCTCAGTCGCCGCCGGGGGTTCCGTTGGTGGCGGCGTTTGAAGTGGTGGTTCGGTTGTTTCGATGAGATGTGGTTCCGCGGTCGTTTCTTCACCCGAAGGCGCTTCGCCGGCGAAGGTCATGGAACCAACGGACAAACATAGAAGCAGGAAAACAAACAAGAGGGCACTACGCAAGCGCTGGGAACGTTGATGCATCGACGGTTTCCTTGCGTGATGAAGGATATAAAATTGAAACTTCGAAGAGAGGCAGCAGGAGCGAACCCCGCGGTAGAATTTTAAGAACGACTTACAAAATTTCCAGACGTGTTTGTGAAATTTTCCCCCAGCTTTCCTGTATTTTGTAAAACAAGATAGTTAGGAAAATATTGATATATGCTGATATAGCAATAAACTCCGTTTGTACTTAGTTAAAGAAGTAAGTTGCCACCGTGATGACGCCGGTCAACCGGTGTGCCAGTTGCGGGGATGGTTAGGCCGTCACTGCCGGCGCAGTGAAAGAGTCAAAGCGTTCTGCTTCAGCGATTTATGCGCGTCTGACTGCAGGCTGAGCTACACGTCTGTGGTACAGGCGATACGGGGCAAAAGTGAAGCGGGACAGGTAGAGAAGCTAAGCGCCACACCGGGTCAAAACTCCGGTGCGTCCAGTGTGCAAGACACGTCGCTGCTCCCGCTGCCCGCGCCGTAAAGTAGCGCGGCTTGAGGCGGGTTTTATTCTGTCAGGAAGACACAACAGCACGAGGCGATAATACAGCAGCCCGTGAGAAGCCAGACGGGCTGGCGCTGTCGCCGTGCGTCCGGCGGCTCGCTAGCGCCGGTAAGCAGCATCTTCACTCGGTACCGAGTCCTCGATATTCTGCGAGCAATTGTTCGCCCTCGCTCGTTCTTCCAGCGATCTTGCCCGCCAGTCCCAAGGCGCTTCCGGCCCGGCGTCTGCTGGCGCGTCTTCTCCGGTTCGTTCGGTCAGGCTGGCGCACAGGCGTCGAATGGTTTCCCGCTCGTCCACCCAGAGCGCTTCCCAGTCCAGCAGGCTGGAAACTTCGTGTTGCATCGCCAGATACTCGCTCCAGAGACGGCGCGCTTCCGCCGGGCTTTGGGCGTGCAGGCAGATAAATTCGAGATTAGCTTCGATATGGCGACGCGCCAGCCGGTCAAAGCTCAAGCGGTGATATGGGTTGGCCGGGTGCTGCATTCATACCTTCCTTCAACCGCGCCCTGTTGCGGGCAGGCTATTCCGGGCAAGGGTGTTAGGGTAGCTTAAATAACCGTATCGATCAGTTATTTTTACAACTTTTCTACATTCTTCTTTAAGCATAGCGCCCGGCAATGCTATCGCATTGGTTCGGAGGTCATATATCCGCACATAGCCGGGCGCAAATTTCCGGGCTAACGCAGCAACATGCCGGAGAGATGGCGGGCCGCGAAGCGCTTGCGGCGGGTTCCTCCCTGCTCAGGTCATAGACCCCACGCCTAAAGGCGGGGGCTTGTCCCTGGCGCGACGCCCGCAGGCGTCTCCGAGACAATAGGCGGTATGACAGCCGCCCGTGCAATGTTTCTAGC
>QGUR01000345.1 GCA_003242205.1 Chloroflexota bacterium
TGTAGTTTGCTAGGGAATATTTGCTGTCGCGTGCATGTTCTCCGCGCCATGGCCTCGGGTTTTCTCGCTGGGGGGGGAGAATCGGGGGATCTGCGGGTCGAAGGCCAGGGCCGCGGCCACCGCGCCGGTGGCGACCGCCGAGGCAAACAGTCGGCGGCAGTCGTGGTCGTCACGCCCGGCGGCGGCTACGGCGGCAACAACGACCGCTACCTCGATCTGCGCGTGGATGACGATCCCGAACCGGTCGAGAAACTTGCCCGCCTCGTGCAGATGCATCACGTTTTCTTTGGCCGGTCACAAACCCGGGAACTGACGCCGATCGACAGCCGGCTCGCCCGCGAACTGCAGGCGATCATGCACGCGCAAGGCCTTCTCAAACGGCAGCCGGACGGCAACTGGGACGACGAATCCCGTCTGGCCTTCCAGCATTTCATCAGCATCGAAAACCTCGAAGAGCGCTGGAACATCGAGCAGCACCCGTATGCGCTCGACCGTGTGGCGCTCGAATATTTACGGCAGCGCTTTCCCACGAAATGACAGCTTTACCGGACGGTCCGAAGCGTCTGCCAGCAGCCAGGCGCTTTTATTCATCACCGGGGGCGCGCGCCTCGCTTGGCATCGTCATCGTGCTGCTGGGGGCGGCGCTGCGCTTTCACGCGCTCGGACAGAGCGGCCGCTTCCACGCCGATGAAGCGCTGTTCAGCACCTTCGCCCGCGCCGCGGCGCTCAACGGGCAATGGCTGTTCCCCGGCCCGCTCGACAAACCGCCGCTGGCGCTGTACGCCTCCGCGCTGTCGATGGCATTGCTGGTCGACAGCGAGAAACCCGTCAACCTGCCCGATCTATCGCCGCGCACCGGCGAATTCGCGGCACGTCTGCCCGGCACACTGGCAGGTATCCTCATGATGCCGCTGGCCTACGCTCTGGCGCGCAGCCTTTATGCTGCCGACCGGGCGACCGCGCTGACAGCGCTCGCGCTAACTTCCTTCTCCCCCTATGCCATCGCATTTGCGGCGACGGCATTTACCGACAGCCTGATGCTGCCGCTGGTCGCCCTCGCGCTTTTCGCAGCGGCCCGGTCGCGCTGGGCCATGGCCGGCGTCGCGCTCGGTCTGGGCTTTCTGGCCAAACAGCAGGCGCTGCTGGCCCTGCCGCTGGTTGCCGGTATCGGCTGGGCAGCGGACGACCGGCCATTCTGGCCACGAGTCATGCGCCTCATCGCGCCGGTCGCCGGCGCGGCTGCGCTCCTGTTCATCTGGGACGGCGCGCGCGGCCAGCCGGACGGCGTGTGGGTTCTGGCCGCTGCCAATAATGATCCCTGGCGTCTGCTCCGGGCGGAGGAAGTCTGGCCGAGGCTGGCGGCGTGGCTGCAACACGGCGCGTGGTTGCTCGGCCCGCCTGCCGTGACGGCCCTGCTGCTGGCAACTGGCCTGTTAAGCGTCATCGCCCGCAGGCAGCATACCAACCGGCAACGCCTGTTCGATCTGGTCGCTCTGACGTACGCGCTGGCTTATGTGCTGCTGCACTGGCTGGTCGCGTTCAACACCTACGAGCGCTACCTGCTCCTGATCCTGCCTCCGGCGGCGCTGCTGAGCGCGCGGGGCGTTAGCTGGCTGGTGGACCGAGCACGGTGGCCGGCGCTCCTGCCGGCGGGGCGCTGGCTGGTGGCGCTGTTGCTTTCGACCGGCCTGATCGCCGGGGGCGTCGCCGCCGCAAGCCGGGGCGGGCCGCTGGAAAACGCGCGCCACAGGCAGGCGGGCATCGACGAACTCGCCGCCTTCCTCGAAAGCCGGTCGCCCGGCGCGATCGTCTACGATCCCTGGTTGGGCTGGGAGCTTGGTTATTATCTGGGTCAATGGACCGACAAGCGTCGTGTCTACTATCCGTCACCCGCAGAATTGGCGGCGGGCGCGCTGCAGCAACCAGACCCGGCCCCGCGCTACTTCGTCGCGCCTGCCTGGCAGCCTCACAGGCACTGGCTCGAAGCTCTGCACGAAGCCGGGTTCACGATCAGCGCCGTCTATGATGACACCCGTTTTGTCGCTTATGAGCTGCTTCCGCCGTTCTGAAGCGCAGCCGCTTTAACTACGCACCAGCCGTCCCGTCTTGAGCATGTCCTGAACAATCGACACCAGATTATTGGCGATATAGGGTTTGGTGAGATACCGGTCTGCGCCGTTATTGAGAGCCGTGCGAATGGTCTCGGTATCGACCATCGACGACAGCACCAGTATCGGCAGATGATCAAACGCGGGTGTCGCGCGCAGGCGTTTCAGATACTCCATGCCGCTGACTTGCGGTAACACGAGATCCAGAATCAACAGATCGGGCAGTGGTGGCGCGCTCAGAATGCGGCTCGCTTCGGCGGCGCTTTCGGCGGCGATGGTTTCGATTCCCCTTCTGGAAAGCAGAATTCGCACAAGCTGTTGGATCTCTACATCGTCATCCACAACCAGGACGCGCGTTGTCCGGGCATTCAATGACTGAGCATCCTTTCGCTTCCAGTACTCCGGTCCTGCAACTCCCTCCATGATGACACAAGAAGCCGGGAAAAACATTAAAGATCCCAATTCTCAACCGGCAAAGCGCGCGGAAATCACGGCTGGCTTTTTTGCCTAATGCCGGGCTTGGGTGTATTCTGAAACCGAACACGCGGTCAACGTGTCGCTTGAGGAGAATCGTATCCATGGCCCTGAAAATCGCTCGCATTTGCATTGTGGCGCTCGCGCTCATGCTCGCCGGGTGTTTCCGGCCCGCGGGCGAGGCCATAGAGCCGACGCCAACGCTCGATGAGGTTGCCATCCCAACCCGGGAAGACATTGCAACCGGCGACTTTGAGGTAACGGAAGACACGGATTTCTCCCGCGATCTTGGGAGCGGCACCGAAGAACTGGATACCGGCGAAGACGAGACCCAAGAAGCATTGCCCGCAGGACTACCCGAAGGCAATTTCCCGCCGATCACGGTCATCCAGTCAACACGGCCACCTGCCCCCACCGAACCGGCGACACTTGACCCGAACAGCACAGCGCTTCCCGGTTCTACACCGACTTTCATCACACCGGGCGTTCCGTTGGGGCCGATTGCCACCGACGCACCGCCAACCGAGCCCGGCGGCGCGCTGACAGCGACGCCATCGGGCCTGATCACGCCAACCGACTTCTTCGCCGCCAGCGACAACAGTTGTATCTATGTCGTCCAGCCGGGAGATAACCTGTTCCGCATTGCGACACAGCACGGCGTTACCGTCGATGACATGCGCGCGGTCAATCCCGATCTGGTGGGCGAAGCGCCGATTCTCCAGCCCGGCCAGCAACTCAATCTGCCCAACTGCGGGCAAGCTGCGACAGACTCACCGGGTGATGTCGCCGCGCCCGAACAGCCGGCGGTTGAAGCGCCTCCGGGGGGTGAAATCTACACGGTTCAAGCGGGCGACACGCTGATGCGAATCGCGCAGCGCTTCAATACCACGATTGACGCCATCGTCGCCGCCAACAACCTGAGCAATCCCAATCGTCTGGATATTGGACAGCAGCTTGTCATTCCGCCGCCGGGCGGCTGATCGCCATGACGCTTGCTCCAAAGCCCTCTCGGTCGCGAGAGGGCTTTTCGTTCGCCTTTCAGAGCGATAAAGGCTACTCCACCAGTCGCCCTTCCAGAATACGCAGGTTGTCGAAAGCCACTTCGACAAAGCTGCCTTCGGGCGCAACGGCGACAAAACCGGCAAAGCCGGTGCTAAAGGTTCTGTCCCGCGCTTCGCCGACGAACTCGTCATTCACGTATAACGCCAGATAATCGCCGATACACACCACGCGCAGCAGATTCAGGCTGCGCCCCTGATGGATCGCCTCGGCGCGCGCAAAGTCTCTCAGAGAGGTGACGCGCCTGCCCTGCGCGCGGCGAATCGACCAATAACCATCACCGCTGATCAGAAAATAGTAGCCCTCGCCGCTGCCCGCCGGATCGCCACGACAAACCACGCCATAGGCATTGTTGTCGTCGTCGGAAAGCTGCGAGCTGTAAACTTCGATCACCACGTCGTCATGCATCTGCGCGTTCGTGCCGGAAATATAGCTGCCGCCCGCCGCGCGAATGCGATAGACACCTTCATCCACGCCATAGAACACGCCACGTTCCGGGCTGTCATAGCTTGTCCAGGCAAACGCGCGGGAAAAATCATCTTCGAGCAGCACATCTCCGGTGCGGTAGTCCATGGATGGGCGCGCGCCACAGGCGACCAGCGCGGCTGCCAGAAGCGCCAGCACAATACAAAACCGGAACATCACAATCCTCGAACCTTTGCTCGGCATCGCGCGATAGTACCGCGCCTGCGCGCCTCGAACCATCTTCGCCCGCGCTCGTATAGATCGTCTGCGCGAAATTGAGGGGATGTTTCGGTAAGGGCTTTTCCAAACGGCGGAAATTCGGTAACGTTAGAAAAAATTTAAACTAA
>QGUR01000346.1 GCA_003242205.1 Chloroflexota bacterium
AAAGAGTAGGGGGTCCGTTCTGGGGGCCCGGGATGTGTATAAGGGACCTGCACCAACGGGCGTTACGAGGATCTGGAAGCCGCCGCGCGCGTGCTGGCGGGCCGCCGCGTGCGCTGCCGCTTGGTGGTCATTCCGGCCAGTGCCGAGGTTCTGCGCCGGGCGGCGGAATCCGGCGTACTGTCAACGCTGATCGAAGCCGGAGCCGCGATCGGCACACCGGGCTGCGGTCCATGCATGGGCAATCATATGGGTATCCCCGCGCCGCAGGAGGCCACCATCAGCACGGCCAACCGCAATTTCCGGGGACGCATGGGAACCGCCGACGCGCCGATTTATCTCGCCAACCCCTATGTCGTCGCCGCCAGCGCCATTCGCGGGGCCATCGCCGATCCGAGGGAGTATCTGCAATGACGCGACACCGTGTCTGGGTTTACGGTGATGACGTCAATACCGATGTCATCTTTCCCGGCAAATATACCTACACCCTGAAAACGCCCGCAGAGCTGGCGGCGCACGCGCTCGAAGACCTTGATCCCGCTTTCGCTGCCGGCGTCCGGCCCGGAGACATCATCGTTGCCGGACGCAACTGGGGCTGTGGCAGCAGCCGCGAACAGGCCGTGACCGCGCTCAAACATGCCGGAGTCAACATCCTGATCGCAGAGTCCTTCAGCGGTCTCTATTTTCGCAACTGCATCAATCAGGGTGTGCTGCCGCTGGTTATCGCCGGCCTGCGCAACCTCGTGCAGACGGGCGATGAAATCGAGGTCGATCTGGAGGCAGGGATCGTTGTCGCCGCCGGGCAGCAGTTCGCGGTTCCGACGCTGTCGCCCTCCGTGCGCGCCATCCTCGATGCGGGCGGGTTGGTTCCGATGTTACAGGCGCGGTTCGCAGCAGGAGCCTCGTCATGAGCGAGCTTTTGCGCCGCCTGGTCGAAATCTACAGCCCATCGCGGGAAGAAGCGCCTGCTGTCCGTTATCTGACAGATTGGATGGCCGCTCATGGCTATCGTGCCTTTGTCGATGAAGCCGGCAACGCCTGCGGGCATCGCGGGCCGGAAAACGCCCCGCACACGCTCGTCCTGCTCGGCCATATCGACACCTATCCCGGCCAGCTTCCAGTGTTCGAACGAGACGGCCTGCTATACGGGCGCGGAAGCGTAGATGCCAAAGGCTCGTTGTGCGCCTTTGCCGAAACGGGCGCGCAGGCAAACCTGCCCGAAGGCTGGCGGCTGGTCGTCATCGGCGCGGTTGAAGAAGAAATCGCTACCAGCAAGGGCGCGTACCATGCGCGCGATCGCTATTGCCCCGATCTGTGCATCATCGGCGAACCCAGCGGCGCGGAGCGTATCACACTGGGCTATAAGGGCCGCCTGCTGATCGACTTCACACTGTCGCGCCCGGTCGCTCACACGGCGCGGCCCGAACCGAGCGTCGCCAGCATGGCGGTACAGTTCTGGAACGACATCCAATTCTGGGCAGACAAGGTCAACGACGGCTGCGAGCGCTATTTCGACCAGTTGATGCCCGACCTGCGCGCGATCAACACAAGCTCGGATTATCTGACGGAAACGGCCACCTTGACGGTTGGCTTTCGCCTGCCGCCGCGGTTATCGCCCGATGCCGTCCTCGAAGCTGTAGCGGCGCTGGCCCCTGCCGACGCCGAACTGCGCGGCTACAGCGCCGAACACGCCTATCTGGGCGACAAGAACAACGCTCTGGTACGCGGAATGCTGGCGGCAATTCGGGCGCAGGGCGCGCGCCCCAGCTTCGTCGTCAAAACCGGCACGAGCGACATGAACGTCGTCGGCGCGCGCTGGCCCTGCCCCATCATCGCCTATGGCCCCGGCGACAGCAACCTCGATCACACGCCTGAAGAGCATCTCTCGCTGGCCGAGTACGCGCAGGCTGTCGCCACTTTGCGGCATTTCATCGAAGGGCTACAGGCGAGCGGATAACGCCTTAGCTTGCACGCCGCGATGAGACACGAAAACGGGGCGCTTTTCAGCGCCCCGCTCGTCCTTTCGTTGCAATCGGGCCGGCATTATTACCGCCCCGGCACGGCAATCCGTACGAAATGATCCTCCGGTTGGCGCAACAGCGGGTACAGGTGCGCCACTTCTTCGGCCTGATTGTTCGCTTCAAGCGTCTGAATATAGAGCGAAAGCATCTCGCGAATGTCGTCCAGACTCGCCTCGTCCAGCGGCAGCACGTCGACCATCGCGCCTTTGGCGAGACGGCGGCGAATGGCATCCACCGTCAGGTTCATCTCAGGCTGAATGCGTTGGTAGATGACGCCGCCCGACATACCCGCCGCCAGCCACGGCCCCGGATCGCCAAGGATCAGGACACGGCCCGACGTCATGTATTCGCAGGCGTATCCCTTGAGGTTGGCGCGTGACGCCAGATTGCCCAGTTCGTCGCGCAGCGGTTCCTTCACCTCGCCGCCAAAGATGACGGTCGCGCCGCTGAGGCGGATGCAGGCGCGTGTATCCGCGTTGCCCTGCACGATGAACGTGCCGCCCTGCGCGCCATAGGCAAAACTCTTGCCGACCGAACCGTCGAGACGCTTACCATCGTGGTTCAGCCCCTTGAGGATGGTCACCGCGCCGCCGCGCGCGCACTTGGCGACGCCATCCTGCGCGCCGCCTTCGACCAGCACATCAACCGGCGCGTCGAGGAACGCTGCGAGGCCGTTACCGGGAGCCGCCGAGTTGCTGAAGCTGAGGTGAACCGCTTCCAGATTTGCGTCGATCTCGCCGCGCCTGATCGCGCCGCACAGGTGCGTGCCAAGAGCGCGGTCCATCGCCATCACGGCTTCGTCGTCATAGGTCAGTTCGGTGTCGCCACGCCGGGCGCGTTCCGCAATAAGCGAGGTGATCTGCTTGGTCAGCGTATTGCGCGGGCGGGCCAGCCGCCGGCCCACGCCGGGAAGTGGCTGCCGGCGCGCCATTGGCGGCACAGGCATGGTCAGGTAACTGAGGTCGATGCGGTCGTGGCAGGCAATCTGTTCGATCAGGTCGGCGCGGCCAACGGCGTCCTGAGTCCGCTGAAGGCCGAGCAGCGCGGTCTGGCGGCGGATGTCTTCGGCAAGCGCGTTAAAGACGTTGACGATGCCTTGCACCGCGCGTTCGGCATCGCGCGGCTCGAAGTGCTTGATGCCTTTTTCGGCGGCTTCTTCGAGGGTGCGGACATGGGTCGTGATGCCGACATGGCACGTGCCTTCATGACACTTGCGACAGATGGTACAGCCGACCGCCACCATCGCCATCGTACCGAAGCCTACGCGGTTCGCGCCCAGACACATCAGCTTGAGCACGTCGCGCCCGCTTTTCATGCCGCCGTCGGCCCACAGTTCGACGTCGTCGCGCAGGCCGCTCTCCACCAGCGCACGATGCGCCAGCCACACGCCGATCTCCGCCGGCAGGCCGACATGACGCAGGGAATGCGCCCGCGCCGCGCCCGTGCCGCCTTCATAGCCGGTGATATTGATGATGTCCGCCCCGGCCTTGGCAACGCCGACGGCGATAATGCCGACGCCGGGCACGACCGGGATTTTGACCGAAACGCGCGCGTTCGGATTGGCCGTCTTCAGTTCTTCAATGAGTTGGGCCAGGTCTTCAATCGAATAGACGTCATGGTTGTTGCTGGGCGAAATCAGGTCAACACCGACCGACGTGCGCCGCGCCAGCGCCACCTGCTCGGTGACTTTGTGGCCGGGAAGCTGGCCACCCTCGCCCGGCTTCGCCCCCTGCCCGACCTTGATCTCCAGCACACAGGCCGAGTTGAGAAACTCGATGTTGACGCCGAAACGAGCCGACGCAATCTGCTGGCCCCGGTTGCGATAGTATTTGCCCATGATATCGGGCAGTTCGCCGCCTTCGCCGTTGATGCAAAGAATGTTGAGCCGGTGCGCCGCCTCGGCATAGGCCTTGTAAGACAATTCGCCCTGAGAGCCAAATGACATCGCACCGATGACCACCGGCATGGCGTGATCCCGGATGCTGATATCCACGCTGTCCGGCGACGGTTGCTCTACCGCCGGCTTCAGACCCAGCAGATGGCGAATGGCGACAGGTTGTTTTTGTTCCAGTTCGAGTAATTCGGCGGTGTAGTCATCAAGCGTCGCCTCACCAAGCGCGATATCCTCGACACGTTTCCACATCTTTGGATAGAAGCGGTCCGGGTTCTCCAGTTTGTTCGGCGTTTCGCCGCGCAGTTCGCTTGCCCGCGCTGCGGCGTCGGCCCGGATCGTTTCCCATGTCGCGCCGATGGTTTCGGAGCCGAAATAGTTAGGCGTCCCGCAAACCTCCGCAACATCCGTGCCCAGACCGATCGAGCTGAACGACTTGCCGTAACCGCGCAATTCATGGCAGCCAATGGTCGAGGTAACCTTCTGCAGGCCCGCCGTGATCGCGGCGACGGTGTTATCCAGCCGTTCGA
>QGUR01000347.1 GCA_003242205.1 Chloroflexota bacterium
GAAGTGTGGGAATGGAAGTGATTATACGCAAGCCATAACCGGCAGGAGCCTGCTGCATGAGCACATTGCCCGACCTTCGCGACCTGAGCGACGTGCTGAAGGTGCTGGCCGAGGACATTCATAGCATATCCGACCTCGACCAGATCCTGTTTAACCTATTGCCACGGTTGCTGCCCGAAGTTACGACAGCTCGCATTTACCGCGTCTTCGGCGGGCAGGTGCTGCTCCTGAGCGAGACAGGCGGTAACGGCGAAACGCTGCTCGACGAATCGCCGCTGCACCAGTCAGCATTGCAATGGCTGGAACCGACGGGTGAAGACACGCGCTGGGTAGCGCCGCTCGTCGCGCGAAAACGCGCGCTGGCGCTGCTTGATGTCGAATGTGCCGCGCCGCCCGAAGACACGCAGGACTTCACCAGTCGCCTCAGGCTGGCGGCGCAGCTTCTGGTTCCGGCGGTACAGAGCGTGATCGCCGGAGAGCAGATCGAGCCGGCCCCGCGCGGTGACAACGGCAACATCACCGAGGCGCAGACCGAAGCCAGCAATGCCATTTTCCGCGCCGGCAACCCGGCAGGCGTGCTGGGAGCATTTTTGCGTTTCACGGGCGGGCGCTATAGCCGCGCGCACATCGCCCTGCGCGATGACCGGGAAAACCCATCCCAACTCCATATCGTCGCTGAAGCCGGCGACAACGGCGAACAGCCCGCCAATCGCTTTGTGCAATTGGAGGGCTATCCCGCGCATGAAGCATTGCGCGACCTTGAAGCGCTATACATTCCCGACACCCATGACAGCGACAATTTCGCCGCGTCCGAGTTCATGGATGGAGCGCGGTCACTGCTGATCCTGCCGCTGGCTGCCGGCGGGCAACTGACCGGTCTGATCGCGCTCAGTCATCACCAGCCGGTAGCGCTGACGCCATTCCACCTTGAGGCCCTGCGAAGTCTGGCCGAGCAGGCAGCAGTCGTGATGGAAAATCAGCGTCTGCTGGCCGACTCGGAACAGCGCGCGCGCCAGCTCCAGCATATCGCCCGCTTCAGCCAGGCCCTACAGGGCACGCTGGATATCGAGACCATCGCCCGCACGATGCTGGACGAAACGCTCCAGCTCATCGCCCTCGACCGCATGAACATCGCGCTATACGACCCAATCTTCAAATCGCTGCGCCTGATCGCGCAGTACGAGGACGGCAAATCGCGGATCATGCCTACCGGCGGGCCACTGCTCCAAATCCGCGGCGCTTTCATCGTTCAGGTATGGGAACAGGGTGAATTCCTCGTTTCCAACGACGTGTATGGCACGGAGGACATCCGGCGCGTCAGCGAGGATGAGGTTCGATCGCTGATGATCGCTCCCCTGCTATCGCGCGGACACAAGCTCGGTCTGGTCAGCGTGGGCAGTGTGCGGGTAAACGCCTTTCGTGAAACAGACGTCGCCGTCTTCCAGCAAATGGCGAACCAGCTTGCCAACGCGCTGGCGAACGCCGAAGCCTACGCGCAAAGCCAGCGCCAGGCAGCGAACGAAGCGTTTGTCAACGCGCTTTCCACCCGGCTGGAAAAACAGCTGGACATCCGGCAGATGCTCGATATTACCCTGCGCGAGCTGGGAACGTCGCTCGGCGCGCGGCGCGGGCGCATCCGTCTTTCCGCCAGCAACCCGGGCAGAAGCGGAGGTTAAAGCATGGAAGCCCTCCTCAACAACATCTTCTCCGTCGCCGCATATACCGAAACAGCCAAACAGCGCCGCGCCCGTCTGGTCTATGTGGTTACGGTGGGGCTGTTCGCCCTGATCGCACTGGTTCTGCTTCGCGGTCAGGAGCAGCTTGCAGGTATCGTCATTCCTCGCGATGACCAGGCGCTGGTTTATGGTCTGGCCGTTGCCATTGCAAGCGTCGCTACCATCGTGCTGACGCGCGCGGGACATCTCGAAATCGCGGCCCTAAGCCCGCTGGCGCTGCTGGCAGCAAGCTGGGGCGCGCTGGGTATGTTGAACGGATTCACGAGCGCAATCGACAGCTTGCCGCTGGCGTTGCTTATCGTGCTGGGCGGCGCACTGGGCGAACGCCGAGGGCTGGTAGCGGGTACGGTGATCGCGTTCGCCATGGCAGCCCACGGGCTTGCACTGCGTGAGGCAACACCCGATGGCTGGCCCGCCGGCGCTCTGCTCTTCGGCCTGGTGCTCATCGCGGGAGTCGTTGCCGGCTGGCTACACGCACAGCGCCAGCCCGATGAGAACGCGCTGGCACTGGCAGCGGAAGAGCGTCTGCGCCTCACCGATATCAACCGCCAGATCGCGCGCCGCATCGCCAGCCGCGCGCCGCTGACGGAGGTGCTCAGCGAAGCAGTCGAAGAAATTACGCTCAGCTTTCCGCGCATCTACCACGCCCAAATCTTCCTGATTGACGAAAGCGGCGAAAACGCCCGTCTGGTAGCCAGCACCGGAACGGTAGGTCGCCTGCTGCTCCAGCGCCGGCACTCCCTCCCTGTCGGCAGCCAGAGCGTCATCGGTCAGGTCACGGCATCCGGCGAAATCATTATCACCCGCGCCGGGTCGCCAGACAGCGTGCATCGCCGCAACGAGTTTCTGCCCGAAACCGTCGTCGAGGCGGCATTTCCGCTGCGCGTCGATGAAGCGATCATCGGCGCGCTGGACCTTCAGAGCAAGATCGAGGGCGCTGTGCGCGAGGTCGATGTGTCGCTGTTTCAGGCACTAGCCGACAACATCGCCGTCGCCATCGACAACGCGCGGCTGTTTGAAGAGCGCGAGCGCCAACTCGAAGAAAATCGCCGGCTGGTCGCTCAGGCGCGGGAAGCGCTGGAAGAAGTGGAACGCCTGAACCGCCAGCTTACGGGGCGCGCCTGGGAACGCTATTTTGAGCGCCGGGGCGAAACGCTTTCGCTTGGCATTGATTTCGACGAAGAACGCACTCATACCGCCGATGAACTGAGCCCGACACAGCAGGAAGCTATCGCCAGCAGAAAACTGGTGATGCACCGCATGGAACGCTCGGTGAAGGTGGCCGCGCCTGTCCACGTGCGTGGTGAAGTGATTGGCGCGTTCGAACTTGAATTTGACGACGACGGGCGACTGACGCCGGAAACGCTGGAACTCATCGAGCGCGTGGCTGAACGACTCGGCTTCGCTGCCGAGACATCCCGCCTGTTTGAAGAGAGCCAGCAATTTGCCTTTCGCGAAGCGATGGTGAACGAAATCAGCACCCGCCTGCAGACGACAAATAATGTGGAAACGATGCTCGCTGAAGCGGCCCGCAGCCTTCAGCAGACGCTCAACGCCGACAAGGTCGCCATCCGTCTGGGGTCGCCGGTCGAAGCTCAACGACAGGGGAATGGTGCTCTATGATCCGCCGGTTCGTTGACAAACTATTCGCCGCCATCACTCCAACCCAGTTCCGCCAGCGGCTAATTGAGCTGATTCTCGTGCTGACGCTGGCGCTAACGGCGGGCGCGCTTGTTTTCTCCATCATAACGCTTTTCAACGAGGGCTTGGATGACGCGCGCGCGCAAAATGAAATCGGCTTTCTCGCGATCCTGCTCGCGCTGACACTGGCCGTCGCGGCGCTGCTCTATCAAAGACGCCTTTCCACGGTCACACTGGCGCTGCTGGCGCTGCTGACCGGGGCCTCAGTGGCCGGTCAGATCATCGGCATGACCGGGCTAAGCCTGGCGCTGGCGCTGCTGGCGCTGCTGAGCGCAGCCATACTGGCCCGGCCCAATGGCTTTCTGGCCATCAACGCCATCGTGTTTGTCGCCCTGCTGTACGGCGCGCTGGCCACAACAGCGCAGCCCGACACCCCGTTGAGCGCGGAACGGATCAACCGCCTGACGATAATCGGAGCGCTCGCCATCGTCTCGCTGACGACGCGGGTGCTGGTCATCTGGGGCGAGCGCTGGATGCTTGCCGAAAGGATTGCGTCGGCTTTATTCGAGAGCAGCCTGAGCGCCACCGAACTGGCGATACATGGTGCCACAGCAGCCGAAGCGCTTGACCATGCGGCAGAGCGCATTGGCGAACATTTCAACGCCTCGCATGTCGGCATCTATCTGGTGGACAGCGCCAAGAATGAAGCCAGAATGGTCGCCGGAACCGGCAAAGCCGGACGACAGCTCGTCAGTCAGGAACACACGGTCGCGCCCGGTACGATTGGCGCGGTCGGGCAAGTGCTGCTACATGGCGAGCCATTTGCCGGCGAGCCTGACCGGCGGTTACGCACAGGGTTGGACGTCTATTTCAAGGACTCGCAGGCACAGATGACCGCGCCGATCCGCGACGGCGACGCAATCCTCGGCGTGATCGACGTCCACAGCACAACGCCAGAAAAAAATTCCGAGCCCCCGCGAGGGATCCCCTTTTCGTAGGCCGCCTTCTGCTTGAAAAAAAAAAACTCATTTTACACACTCACAACGCCTATCG
>QGUR01000348.1 GCA_003242205.1 Chloroflexota bacterium
CGCGCCTCGCACAGCGCGATCGGAATCGACGCTGCCGAGGTATTGCCATAGCGGTCGACATTGCTCAGGAACAGATTGGGATCGAGCTTCAGCGCCCGCGCCGCCGCGTGCAGGATGCGCCCGTTGGCCTGATGCGGGATGATGAGGTCGATGTCATCCAGCGTCAGCCCGGCCTGCGCGACGGCTTCGGGAATGCTCTCCGTCATGACGCGGGTGGCGAATTTGAATACTTCGCCGCCGTTCATATACATCTTGTTGAATTTGTGACCGTTGGTGGCCGTTGTCGAGTCGATGCTGCCGACTGTTGGGATGCACAACAGGTCACCGCCATAGCCATCCGACCGCAGCACGGTAGACAGGACGCCGCCTTCGACCGGGCTGCCCCTGAGCACGACCGCGCCCGCGCCGTCGCCAAACAGGATACAGGTGCTGCGATCCTGCCAGTCCAGTACGCGGCTCATGGTTTCCGCGCCGATGACCAGAGCCGTCTGAATGCTGCCGGAGCGGATTGCCTGCGCCGCCATGTTCAGTCCGTAAACAAAGCCGGAGCAGGCCGCGCTCAGATCGAACGCGCCCGCCTTGCTCGCGCCCAGCCATGCCTGAATCAGGCTGGCGGTGCTGGGAAAGATATGTTCCGGCGTTGACGTCGCGACGATGACGAGATCGAGTTCGGCGGGCAGGATGTCGGCCACTTCGAGGGCGCGCTGGGCGGCTTTCAGGCCCAGCGACGCTGTCGACTCCTTCTCGCTGGCAATGCGCCGTTCCTTGATGCCGGTGCGCGACTGAATCCACTCATCGCTGGTTTCCACGATGGCGGCCAGATCATCGTTTGTCATGATCGTGTCGGGAACCGCCATGCCCCAGCCGATGATGTGGGCGTAAATGCCAGTCCCCGGCGCGCCCGGAGACTGGTATTCGCGTTCAGGCACGACCGTTGTCATGGTACTTGCCAAAGATCACCACGGCGTTGTGGCCACCGAAACCAAACGAGTTGCTCATGACAACGTCAATGGGATGGGACACGCCGGTATGCGGTGTGTAGTTGAGGTCGCATTCCGGGTCCTGGTTATCCAGATTGACCGTCGGTGGCACAAAGTTTTCACGCAGCGCCATGATCGAAAAGACCGCTTCGACCGAACCGGCAGCGCCCATCAAATGCCCCGTCACCGACTTGGTTGAACTGATCGGAATTTCGTACGCCTGTTCGCCCAGCGCGCTCTTGATGGCGATGGTTTCGGTCTTGTCGTTCAGCTCGGTGCTAGTGCCGTGAGCGTTGATATAGTCGATGTCCTTCGGTTCAAGGCCGGCATCCTTCAGGGCCAGCCGGATCGCCGTTGCTGCGCCTTCGCCGGTTTCCAGCGGGGCGGTGACGTGATAGGCATCCGAAGTATGGCCGTAGCCCAGAACTTCAGCGTAGATCTTCGCGCCGCGCGCCTTCGCGTGCTCCAGTTCTTCCAGCATCAGCAGGGCCGCGCCTTCGGCAACGACAAAGCCGTCGCGGTCGATATCGAACGGGCGCGATGCCTTTTCCGGCGCGTCGTTGCGGCGCGAGATTGCGCCCATATTGTTGAAGCTGGCCATGGCGATGCCGCTCAGCCCGGCTTCGGCGCTACCGGCGAGGATCATATCGGCAGCACCGCGGCGAATGATCTCCAGCGCTTCGCCGATACAGTTGTTGCCGGTGGCGCAGGCGGTCGAGATAGCGAAATTTGGCCCCCGCAGCCCGTACGTCATTGAGATTTTTCCGGAGGGCGCGTCGGGCAGCATCATGGGAATCATCAGCGGGCTTACTGCCTTGGAACCGCGTTCCAGAAACGCCTTGACGCTTTCAAAAATCGACTCGATGCCGCCAATGCCGGAGCCGCAGACCACGCCGATGCGGTACAGATTGTCCGGCGTAACCTCAATGCCGGAGTCTTCCATGGTCTGTTTAGCCGCATACAGCGCGAGCTGCGTTACGCGGTCGGTGCGGCGCGCTTCCCGCCGCCCCAAAAATGCCTCCGGATCGAAGTTTTTCACTTCGCCACCAAACCGGATTTCAAGATGGCTGGTGTCGAACCGTTGAATCGGGCCTATCCCGGTCTTGCCGGCAGCGGCGTTTCGCCAAGCCTCTTCAACACTATTGCCTGTCGGGCAGATAATGCCCATACCGGTCACGACGACCCGACGTCTCTTCACATTGGCCTCCACAAGCTGTTACTGGAAGGGGAGTCCCGGCCCTTCACTTCATGCCGCCGGCTTGTGCGGCATACCGTTATGTTCCCGTGACTCAAGCTCGACTTTAAATGAAATGCGGTTTCCGAAACCGGTTGGCCGGGTTTCAGAAGTCGCCAAAGCGTACTTGAGAACGGGCTTCATTTCAAGAGAACACGTATCAGCCAAGGCCGTTGCTCTGTTGCCGTCTGTCCGCCTGCGAATCGCCCGTGTATAATACGCCGCGACATGGAGGGACCATGATTTTAGTTACGGGCGCGACCGGGTTCGTCGGTCGCCACGTCGTTCGGCGGCTGCTTGCCGAAGGGCGCGCTGTGCGATGTCTGTTGCCCGCCTCGCGACAGCAGCAGTTGCCGTGGTCGCAGCCGGTAGAAATCGTCACCGGAACGGTTCTGGACGACGAAGCGCTATTCCGAGCTGTTACGGGCGCGCATGTGATCATTCATCTGGAGAATGCCCAGTGGTGGGGCCGCCCGCGCGACCTGGAGCGCATCGAGCTGGCGGGGACGCAAAACCTGATTACGGCGGCGCGGGCGGCGCGCGTAGGGCGGATTATCACGCTCAGCCATCTCGGCGCTGCACCGGCGGCAGGTTACCCGCTACTGCGCTATAAGGGCATGGTTGAAGAGGCGATCCGTACGTCTGGACTGGCGTATACCATTTTGCGGAGCGGTCTGGCCTTCGGCGAGGACGACGCCTTCGTCAACCATCTGGCGATGCAACTGCGGGCCAATCCGTTTTTCTTTCTGATGCCGGGGCGGGGCGAGGTGGTGCTGCACCCGATTTACATCGAGGATCTGGTCAGCGCCATCGTTTGCAGCCTGGATTCGCCGGACGTGGTCGATCAGACGATTGAAATCGGCGGGCCGGAGTACATGACGCTCGACGACCTTGTACGCACGGTCATGCGCGTGTCCGGCATGCGCCGGGTGATCATTCCGGTGCCGCCTTATGTGCTGCGCTGGCTTACCGGAATCTGGTCGCGGGTTTTGCCGCGCTCTCTGATCACTGCGCAGTGGCTGGACATTCTGGCGACCAACCGCACGGCGCGTTTGGGCAATATCTTCGAGTACTTTGGCATTCGCCCGCGCCGTTTTGAAGATACGTTACTGACCTATATGCGTGGGCGGCGTTATCTCCTACCCATGCTGCGCTATACTCTTCGCCGTCGCCCACGGGCCATCTAACAGTCCGTTCGGGAAGAGGCGATTAAACACAGGGTCTGCCATGGCAATCGAAATTCGCGCGCTTCAGTCGCTGGCCGAAATGGCCGGCGTTGTGGAGCTACAGAAAACATACTGGGGAAATGACCTCGAATCGGTCATCCCGGCGCACATGCTGTTTTCGCTCGCCAAGCACGGCGGGCACGTGCTCGTCGCCTTCGACGGTGACAAAATGGTGGGGGCCCTGATCGGCTTTCTTGGGACGAGCGAACGGGAGAGCAAACGGCCCGCGATGGCCGGTTTGCAGATCGTCTCCAAACGCATGATTGTGCTCTCGGAATACCGCAATCAGGGCGTGGGCTACCGGCTGAAGCTGGCGCAGCGCGATATGGCGATCACGCAGGGAATCCGGCTGGTGACATGGACGTTTGATCCGCTGCTGGCTCCTAACGCGCATCTCAACGTACGCAAGCTCGGCGTGCTGTGTTCGGTCTATCTGGAAGATTATTACGGCGTCGAGGGAAGCAACGGGTTGGTCACGCTGGGGTCGTCGGATCGCCTGCTGGCTGAGTGGTGGGTCACGAACCGCCGTGTCGAGGAGCGCATTTTGGGTTCGCGAACCGACCTGAATCTGGAACAGTATCTGGGCGCGGACACCACCATCATCAATCCGACCACGATGACGGACGATGGCCTGCTGGTTCCGGCGGAAACCGCACTCGCGCCGGCCACAGCGATGGCGCTGGTCGAAATACCCGTCGACTACGCCCGCATGGTGACACATAATCCTGATATGGCCCGGCGCTGGCGGCTGCACATCCGTGCCGTGCTGACCCAGCACTTTTCTCGCGGCTATGTCATCACCGACTTTCTGCGTTCGCGTCACGAAGGCCGGGATCGCGCTTTTTATCTGCTGTCTTACGACGGCCCGGGCGGCGTTCAAACGGATTCGTCACGTCTCAACTGACTACGGAGCTACCATTGCGTTCCATCACTATCAGGCAAATCAATATCTATCCAATCGCGATGACGCTCGTCATTCGCTT
>QGUR01000349.1 GCA_003242205.1 Chloroflexota bacterium
TTCGGTTGGATGGACAACTGCCGTCGCTTGGTGGTTCGTTACGAGCGTCATGTGCATCTCTACAAGGCGTTTTGCCTGGTCGCCATTATCCTGTGGTGCATCGACCGAATTTTGAAATGAGTTCTACTGAGAGGAGCATATACCAAGTTCACGGGAGCTTGATCGACGGATTTGGGTCGGTATCCTTTTACTTGCAAACCCTGGGAGAAAGTCTGCCGGGCAAATCGCTGAAGATTCTCAGAAGCCAGCCGTTGATGTCGCCACGCAACTTCTATGACATGCTTTCGAAAGTCTTCGTTCATCATGTCGTTTACTGCAATCCAGGGGGTAAGTTGCGGGACAGTTTGGGGTTGAAGGGACATAAAACACCTCTCTAGATCACAACCATGCTCGCGGAATGATTATGCCGGTCAAATGTGTTTGAGGGGCGCGACCGCTATTGAGAGTGTTATTGTAACCGCATGGTGGATCGCGGCACCAACAAAACCTCATTCGGGTTTCGAGAAATCCGATAACAGAAGACCTTTCACGTTATTACCGCCCACTCAGCGGCGAGCAGCTCCGCCTGCTCCAGAACCGTTCTCGTAGCTGCTTCCTGCAAATCAGGCGGATAGCCGTACTGACGCAGGATGCGCTTGACTAGTACACGCATCTTCGCCCGGGCAGACTGCTTCACCGTCCAGTCGATGGTTGCATTGCGACGAACCTGCTTTACCAGCTCGGTGGCGATGACGGCCAGTTCCTGCTGCCCCATGACCTCGATCGCACTCTGGTTCTGCGCTAGCGCGTCGTAGAAGGCCAGCTCCTCGTCGGAGAGGCCCATCTCTTCGCCGCGCTTTACCGCCTCGCGCATGTCCTTAGCCAGGTCGATGAGCTCGGTGACCACCTCGGCGGCGTCAATTGTGCGGTTCTGGTAGCGCCGAACCGCCGCGTCGAGCATCTCCGCGAACGAGCGCGCCTGCACAAGGTTGGTCCGCGACTGCGACTTAATCTCGTCGTTGAGAAGCTTGCGTAGCAGCTCTAACGCGAGGTTCTTCTGAGGCATGTCGCGCACGTCTTCGAGGAACTCATCTGAGAGAATCGACACGTCCGGCGCTTTGAGGCCTGCCGTCCCGAAGATGTCGATGACTTGGTCCGAGACGACTGCCTGCGAGACGAGCTGCTTGACGGCGTGGTCGAGATCTTCCTGAGCCGGACCGTCCACCGGTGTATGCTTGGCGAAGCTTGCCCGCACTGCCTGGAAAAACGCAATCTCATCGCGCAAAGCAAGCGCCTCCGGATGTGGGACGGATAGCGCAAAGGCGCTCGACAGCCGCGAGACGACATCCATATAACGCTTCTTGCCGTCAGGCTGCCGGAGAATGTGCTCCATCGCGCGCGGGATGACTGCGACACGCTCCGCGGGCGTACCAGTAAAGAACGCTGAATAATCGAAGCGATGGAAGAAGCTCTGCGCGATCTCGAACTGCGTCTGCAATACTGCAACCGCTTCTTCCTGCGGGACCGCCGGTGTGCCGCTGCCACTCGCCGTGTACTGCGCAACCGCTTCCTGCAGGTCAGTGGCGATTCCGAGATAGTCCACAATCAGCCCACCTGGCTTGTCGCGGAATACCCGATTGACTCGCGCGATGGCCTGCATCAGTCCGTGGCCCTGCATCGGCTTGTCGATGTACATCGTGTGCAGCGGCGGCACGTCAAAGCCGGTCAGCCACATATCGCGCACAATGACCAGCTTCAATGTGTCATCCGGGTCTTTGAAGCGCTCGGCGATGGCTTTGCGGCGCGGCTTGTTGCGGACGTGCGGCTGGTAGTGCGGCGGGTCGCCGGCGGAACCGGTCATTACCACTTTGAGCGCCCCACCCTCGTCCCGGTCGTCGTGCCATTCTGGGCGGAGCTTGACGAGCTCATCGTAGAGGTCTACACAGATCCGGCGGCTCATGCAGACGATCATGCCTTTGCCGTCCATTGCTTCGCAGCGTTGCTCGAAGTGCGCCACGATGTCCGCTGCGATCTGAGCCAGCCGCTCCCGCGTGCCGACCATCGCCTCTAGCTGCGACCACTTCGACTTCAGCCGCTCCTTGACCTCGGCCTCCTGGTCCTCGGTAATCTCCTCGAACGCCGGATCAAGCTCGGCGCGCATCTCCTCTTTCAGCCGCAGCGGAGCCAACCGTGCCTCGTAGTAAATCGGTACGGTCGCGCCGTCCTCCACCGCGCGCTGGATGTCGTAGATGTCGATGTAGTCGCCGAAGACCTGCTTGGTGTTGGCGTCGGTTGTCTCAATTGGCGTACCGGTAAAGCCGATGAACGAGGCGTTCGGGAGCGCGTCGCGCACATATTTTGCGAACCCATACGCCAGGTACGCCTCGCGCTCGTTCCGGACCATGTGCGCGTTGAAGCCGTACTGGCTGCGGTGCGCCTCGTCCGCGATGAAGACGATGTTGTGCCGCTCGGAGAGCGTCGGATAGACCGCCGCCTGCCCCTCTGGGCGGAACTTCTGAATCGTGGTGAAGATCACCCCGCCCGACGCAACCTGCAGCAAATCCTTGAGATGATCGCGGCTCTCGGCTTGCTTCGGCTCCTGGCGCAGCAGCTCGTGACCGGCGGCGAACGTGTCGAAAAGCTGATCGTCGAGGTCGTTGCGGTCGGTCAGAACGACCAGCGTCGGATTCTCCATCGCCGGATGCTGGATGATCTTTCCGGCGTAGAACAGCATCGAGAGGCTCTTGCCGCTACCCTGCGTGTGCCACACCACCCCGACGCGCTGGTCCCCCTGCGGCGACGCGGCCTCGACTGTCTTCTGCACGGCGCGATTGACGGCGTGGTACTGGTGATAGCCTGCAATCTTCTTTGCGACCTGGCCGCCGTTGGTCTCAAACACAGTGAAGTTGCGGACGATGTCCAGGAACCGTTCTGGCTCGAAGACGCCCTTGATCAGCACCTCAAGCTGCAACTGATCTGGCGGCGCGAGCGTGTCACCCTCGATGGTGCGCCACGGCTTGAACCACTCCCACCCGCTGGTGAGCGTGCCAAGCCGCGCATCCGGACCGTCGCTGACGACCAGCGCTGCGTTGTACGTGAACAGCGCGGGGATGTCGTCTTTGTAGGTCAGAAGCTGGTTGAACGCGCGGCGAACCGTCGCGGTCTCGTCGGCGGGGTTCTTCAGCTCGATGACGGCTAGCGGTAGCCCGTTGACGAACAGCACAATATCCGGGCGGCGATTGGTGCGCGCCATCGTTCGCAGGTTCAGCCCGGTGACGGTGAACTGGTTGACCGCCAGCCAGTCGTTCTTGGCCGGATGCGCGTAATCGACCATCCAGACTTTGCCGTATTTGAGCTGCCCGCCCACGCGATACGAGACATCGACGCCTTCGGTCAGCAGGCGGTGGAAGGCATGGTTGTTGATGACCGGGCTTTGGCTTTCGGCGCGCTGGACCTTGCGGAGCGCCTCATCCAGCGCTGACGGCGGCACGCCCGGGTTGATGCGCTCCAACGCGTCGCGCAGGCGACCGAGCAGCAGGACCTCGTCGTAGCTTTCCCGCTCGGCGGCAGGCTCTCCGGGCGCGATGTCGCCGCCGAAGCGCACGCCGTAGCCCAGCCCACCCAGCCAGTTTAGCGCGGCCTGCTCGACGATGTCTTCGTTAAGCAGTGTCATTCTCTTCTGCCATTGCTTCGACAACTAAGTTTCGCACACGCGGAGCGAATGCGTGGTGGAATGCTTCAAGTGTTTGGCGCAGCCATGCGTGCTGCTCCGGCCACTGAGCGCGATTGTTCGGATCAACATCTTTCAGGTAAAGGGAGATATCGCTGCTCTTCTTACCAGGAAGTTCCCGCCAAGTTAAGGGCTGCCCGATCTCCGCCTCAATTTCAGCTTTCTGTGCCTGGAGCGCTCGAAACTGCGCTTTGGCGTCGCGCCCATCGATAATCAGGCTCACGTTGAGCACGGAGTCGCGAGTGTTCATCTGGGCGGAAAGATAGAAACCGGAGCGACCGATCGCGAAATTGGACCAGTGTTGAGGGAACGGCTTTTGCGACTTGAGGAAGCTGCCGTGTTCTTCCAGATAGACTTTAAATGCCGTCCAATACTCCAACTGCATCTGCTTTGTTGGTGTCAGTTCACCCGCAGTGGACTGGCGGCTCGCGCTCAGCGTTCTCACCCAGTCGTTCGGCTGGCTCACAATGTTGAACTTTGGCGCGATCGGTGAATCGCCGATGCGCCACAATTCTATTTCCAACCCGAAGAAGTTAATACGCTCGTCGGTGACTTCGTTCAGCCAGTCCAGTGCCGCCCGGTGTTCATCGGTGATGCGCGGCGCGCCGAACAAAAGCGAAACGGCCTCTAACCCGGCCGCAAAAGTAAAAAACTGTTTTTA
>QGUR01000041.1 GCA_003242205.1 Chloroflexota bacterium
CGTGTGTGCATTGGGTTCGTGCCAGAGCCAAAAGCCAGCGCCCACGGCGTGGCACTTCCGGGCAGCGTTGCCAGTTCAGCCCCGCTGGCGACATCCCACAGGCGGGCGACGCCGCTTGCATCGGCGCTGGCGAGTTGCTCGCCGCTCTCGCTAAAGGCGAGCGCTGCCACGCGGTAGATGTGATTGATCAGGCGGGCGCGTTCCTCACCGCTGGCGGCGTCCCACAACACGACCGAACCATCCTCCCCGCCCGAAGCGATGAGCGCGCCGGCGGGATGGAAGGCGACACTGCTTGCCCCGTCCTGACCTTCCAGCAGGCGCGGCTCGGCTTCGGGATTTTCCAGCGTGTGCAGCCACACGCCAATGCTGGAGGCGACGGCCAGAACATCGCCTTGCGGCGACCAGTCGAACCCCCGAACGACTCCTCGCCCGATGCGCGCCAGCGGTTGAAGCTGCGCGGCGTTATCGAGACTGATGGGCGGTAGATCGGCCAGCGGCGTCTGCGCCGAAAGCGGCGTGACGAATGCCAGCGCCAGACAGAGATACAACAGCAATGGACGCATGCCCACCGATTGTACCCGCCCGGCGCAAGCTAGGAAGTGGTTGGCATGGTTTGCGGCGTCGCCGCGGGCATGCCGCCGGCAGCGCTGGCGTTCGTGAGCTGGCTCAGCCAGTCCACAAGCTGGTCGCGGGTGCAGGGTTGATTATTCTCAAGCCACCAGACGATCGCGCCGACGCTGGCGTAGGAACTGTGGCTGATCCTCAGGCTGATGGGAGGGCCGCTGCCATCATCGACAATTCCTTTGTATTCGACCAGCTTGCGATGAATTTTCTCGATGTTCTGGCGAAAGTCCTCCGTGAAGCTCGGATCGCCCTTTGGCCCCAGCATGGCCCGGTAAAAATCGGCGTTGGTTTCGATGTGTTCCATCAGCCACACCAGCCCGCGCGGCCTCTCTTCAGGCTCTCCTCTTTCCCGCGCCGCGAATCCCTCCGCTACCAGCGCGTGAACCGTCGCGTAGATTTCGTCCATGTACTGCCTGACCAGATCGCGCTTGTCGAGATAGTGACGGTAGAAGGTCGAGCGGTTGACCATCGCCCGTTCGGTGAGGTCGCGGACGGTGATGGCGGCAAAACCCTTTTCAACCGTCAGGTCGATTAAGGCCTGCTGCAATGCCTTGCGCGTACGCCTGACCCGTAGATCCTCGTTTTCGCCCGGTTTCTGCGCCAATTTCTCCCCCTCTGTTGCATAGACAACATTTCGCGGGTGTTTGATGGTTGACCGCCGATTTTAATCAACATTATGCTGCATACGCAACATAAAGTTGCAAATCTTCTGCGATCCACAGTGGTTGCGTCGTATTTTGAAGGGAGTTCGCAAGATGGGAACAGCGCAGGCTCTCGCAACGGGCAGCAAGCTAAAGCAGCAGGTATCGGGCGATGTCTTTGCTCCGGGCGACGCGCAGTACGATCAGGCGCGGCGCGGCTGGAACCTCTCCGTCGATCACTATCCGGCGCTTGTACTGGTCGCCAACGACGCGCGCGATGTGGCGGCAGGCGTGCGCTTTGCGCGCGAAGCGGGCCTCGGCGTTGCCGTTCAGACGACCGGACACGGCGTGCAGCGGCCGGCCGATGACAGCCTGCTCATCGTTATGTCGCGCCTGAACGGGGCAACGGTCGACCCGGAAGCGCGGACGGCGCGCGTCGAAGGCGGCGCGGTCTGGCAGAGCGTGCTGGAAAAGTCCACGCCGCACGCGCTTGCGCCGCTGCTTGGGTCATCGCCCCATGTGGGTGTCGTGGGGTATACGCTCAACGGCGGCCTGGGCTGGCTGGCCCGCCGCTATGGTCTGGCCGTCGACCATGTGCGCCGGGTCGAAGTCGTCACGGCGGACGGCGAAATACACCGCGCCAGTGCTACAGAGAACAGCGACCTGTTCTGGGGGCTGCGCGGCGCGGGCGGTAACTTCGGCGTTATCACGGCGCTGGAAATCGATCTGTTTCCTGTCGCAACCGTCTACGGCGGCCATCTCATCTATCCGGGAGAGCTGGCGCGCGAGGCGCTCGGTTTCTTCCGCGACTGGACGGCAACCCTGCCCGACGCTATGACTTCCTCCATCGCGGTGATGAAGTTCCCCTCCGCGCCGCAGATCCCCGAGGCGCTGCGCGGGCAAATTCAGGTCATCGTGCGCGCGGTTTACGCCGGGGACGCCGGCGAGGGCGCGTCTCTCATCCAGCCGTGGCGCGACTGGCGCGCGCCCAAGGCAGACACGTTCCGGGAGATGCCGTTTTCGGAAATCGCCGCCGTCAGCAACGATCCGGTTCAGCCAACCGCCGGGCATGGGGCGCACGAGATGTTCGCAGAGCTGAGCGATGACGCGCTCGACATCATCGTTCGCCATGCCACAAATGCCGCTTCCCCGGTGGCGATGCATGAGTTGCGCCACGCTGGCGGCGCGATTGCGCGGGTTGGCGAGGGAGAGAACGCCGTAACGAACCGCGACGCGCATTACTACTACCAGATGGGCGGCCCGGTCTTCGGGCCGGACGGCAAGGCGAAGAGCGCTGCTTACATCCGGCAGGTGCGGGATGATTTGCACGCCTTCGTGCATGGCGGCGTCTACCTGAACTTCATGGGCACGGGCGAAGGCTATCACCGGGGCCGGGACGCTTTCGGGCCGGAAGGCTACCAACGCCTGCTGGCGCTGAAGGCTAAATACGATCCCGACAACCTGTTCCGCTTTGCCTACCAGCTCACCCCGCCGGAAGCGTAGCCGGCGAACCTCATTCCGGTCCCTCCCCAGAATCGAACGGTTCTGGAGAGGGGCCGGGAGGCGAAGGCTATCCCCGGAACAGCGATTCCGCGCCGTCGATCCAGACTTCGGTGCCGGTGATGTGGCTCGATTTATCGGACGACAGGAACAGCACCAGATCGGCGACCTGCCGCGCCGACCCGGGTTTGCCGCCGGTCAGCGGGATTTCGCCCTTCGGTGTTTCCTGAGGATATTGAATTTTTTCCAGATTTTGGCGCTCGGTATTTTCGTCGATTTCGGTTTCAATCGCGCCCGGACAAATGACGTTGATGCGGATCTTGTACCGGGCCAGTTCGATGGCGGTCATTTTGGTGAAGGCTACCTGCGCCGCTTTCGAGCAGGCGTAAAGCGTCGCGCCGGTATTGCTGAACATACGCGTGCCGTTGACCGACGACACGACGACAATCGCGCCGCCGCGCTGCTTCATGTACGGCAAGGCATATTTCACCGTCAGGAACGTGCCGAGGAAGTTAATGTCCATCGTCTGGCGATAATCTTCGACGGTCAGTTCTTCCAGCGGGGCCCACGTTCCATTGATGCCCGCATTGGCCAGCACGATGTCGATGTGGCCCTGCGCGTCGCCCAACTGTTTGATCGCCTTTTCCAGCGCTTCGGGATCGGAAACGTCGGCGATCAACGTCGTCGCCTTGCCGCCGCTTTTCTGGATGGATTGTGTCACTTTCTCGGTTTCGTCCGGCGTGCGTCCCAGTACGCCGACATGCGCGCCCTCCTGCGCCAGCAGCCGCGCCGATGCCTCGCCAATTCCCGAACTGCCGCCCGTGACCAGAGCTACCTTGCCGTCCAACTGCATTGCCGCCTCCTGAGTTTAATCTGATTTGTCACATTCTGGCGGCATTTGCTTAGAGAGGTATGAAAACGGCATGCAGGGGCTGGAACCTCACCCCCTGCCCCCTCTCCGCGGCGAAAAACGCGCCGTAGAGAGGGGGAATAGCGAACTGAGGATAGGTGTAGGGGCGATGCGGTGCATCGCCCGCTCTCCCTCATCCGAGCGCATTGACCTCTAGCGAACGCTGGAACCTCACCCCCTAGCCCCCTCTCCACGGCGAAAAACGCGCCGTAGAGAGGGGGAATAGCGAACTGAGGATACGTGTAGGGGCGACGCGGTGCGTCGCCCGCTCTCCCTCATCCGAGCGCATTGACCACTGGCGAACGCTGGAACCTCACCCCCTAGCCCCCTCTCCACGGCGAAAAACGCGCCGTAGAGAGGGGGAATAGCGAACTGAGGATAGGTGTAGGGGCGATGCGGTGCATCGCCCGCTCTCCCTCATCCGAGCGCATTGACCACTGGCGAACGCTGGAACCTCACCCCCTGCCCCCCTCTCCACGGCGAAAAACGCGCCGTAGAGAGGGGGAATAGCGAACTGAGGATAGGTGTAGGGGCGACGCGGTGCATCGCCCGCTCTCCCTCATCCGAGCGCATTGACCTCTAGCGAACGCTGGAACCTCACCCCCTGCCCCCCTCTCCAAATTGTGTCCGATTTAGAGAGGGGGAATAGCGAACTGAGGATAGGTGTAGGGGCGACGCGCTGCGTCGCCCGCCCGCCGCGGGCTGAAGCCCTCGGCCCGTTCTCCAAAACGGAAAAAACGTGTTTTGAGGGGAGCCAGTCGCCAATGCGAACCGGCTTTCTTCCCTTCTTCAAGGGCGCGCTTTTCGCGATTTGAGCGAAGCGCGTGAAACGCCCCTTCGGGATGTGGGCGCTGTGCGCGTTTCAGGCGGAGGACGCAGCAAAACCGCGTAGGGGCCAGCGCAATATCTACGCCGGTGGCAGGTAGGCCCGCGCGATAAAATGCGTCGTGTGCTCGATCGGTGTATCGAGGTCGTCCGTTTCTTCCAGCATGCGCTCGCGCACGGCGGCGATGCCCGCTTCCAACTGCTCGTCCGTCAGGTCCCACGTTGAGGACCAGAGGCGCTGTCGAAGCTGGTCGAGGAATTGGGACGGCGATTTGAGATAGCGATAGGCGTGAGCGTATTCCTGATCTAACGGTCGCCAGCCAAGTTCGGTAAGAAACGTGCGGTGCTGGTGAGACTTCAGGCCAAAGCCGCTGGCGGTCTGCTCCGGCGTGGCGGCGTTCCATGCCTCCCACCACGAGTTGCGGTGAAAATTCTCGGTCCAGGCGTGGATATACGGAGCGCCCGGTTTCAGCACGCGGGCGATTTCCGCGACAGCAGCCTGCCAGTCGGGAATCAGGTGCAGCACATGGACCGACAGAACGGCGTCGAAGCTCGACGACGCCAGCGGCAGACGGGTGGCGTCTCCCTCTACCAGCGCGACCGCTTCTTCCGTGCGCTTGGCCTGTAACCGTTCCATCATCGGGCGCGCCAGATCGACGCCGACCAGCTTCCTTACACGCCGGGCCAGCGGCAGGGCGATCCTGCCGGTTCCGACGCCGATTTCCAGCACCCGGTCGGTCGCCTTCAGCCTGCCGGCGCGCGCGATGACGTCGGCGGCATGTTGTTCTTCACCCGGCGGAAAGGCGCGTGTCTGGTCGTAGTAATCGGCAGCGTGTTCAAAGGTTACGGAGCTACGCATCCGGCCTTTTCCTCCAGTCTAAATCTGCTCGAACGACAGGCCCCACAACTGCATCGCCTCGCCGACCACCGGCTGAGCAGCGGCGATCAGAATCGTGCCGTCGGGGCCGGCTTTCGCTTTCGCCATGTCCAGCGCGGCGGACAGATTGGGCGCGTAGGACACGTCCTCATTGGTCCCACGGGCGGCTGCCAGCGCCACGTCCGGTTCGGGGAAGCGGACGTTGGGGCTGATGTTGTTTTCGGTCAGGATCAGCGCATCGCTGGCCGGGCCAAGCACGCGGTAGACGCCCGCATAATCGCGGTCAACCGGGGTGGCGGCGATGGTGATCAACGGTGGCGAGTACCGGATATCGTCCAGCGTTTGCAGGACGGAACGCGCGGCGATGATGGTCGTCACGCCGTCCACGTAGATGGCCGGCGAGTCCTGTAATTTGTGCAGGCGTCCCGGCCAGCGTACGTCTGCCAGCCCGGCGCGAATGGCCTCGACGTACTCCGGCGAACCGTGTGGAATACCCTGCAACCGGCCATGCATGTTGCCCGCGCCGATCACGGCCAGCGTCGCGTTTTCGACCTGATAGCGTCCCATCAACGATAGCTCGACATCGCCGTAACGCCCAAGCCGCATCCGCAGGCCGTTCTCGGTCGGCCCCAGATAGTGGCCCATGTCCATCGGCGCGATCCACGTGAACTCCGCGCCGACGCTATCGGCTTCCCGCTGCAATACCTCCAGCACTTCGGTGGCCTGCGGCACGCTGTAGGCATAGCTGTTGGCCTTGATGATCCCGGCCTTGTGCCAGGCGATACGTTCCAGCGTCGAGCCGAGTTGCTGCGTGTGTTCCAGCATGATCGGCGTGATCAGCGCCAGCCGGTTCGGCACGACGGCCATGTCATCATAGCGACCGCCACGCCCGACCTCAAGCACGACCGCGTTGACGCCCTGTTCGGCAAACCACTTCAGGCCGATGGCCAGAAATATCCCCTGCGGGCTGAAATACTGTGGCGCGACCAGCGTCGCTTCGATCGCGTCGATTTCCGGGGCAAGCTCGCTGGTAATGCGGATAAAATCCGCTTCGGGAATGGCGCGGCCATTGACGCGGATACGCTCGCGGAAACTGACCAGATGCGGGCTGGTGATCATGCCCACCTTATGGCCCAGATGTTCCAGCAGTTTGGCCGTGATGGCGGTGGTCGATCCTTTGCCCTTGCTGCCCGTGACGACGCCGTACTCTATCGTTGGCCGCACCAGTCCCGTCGCGCGCAGCAGCGCGATGGTCGGTGCGGGATTGCGGCTCACTTCGTCCGGCCCGCGCTGGGCGTTGCCGAGACGGCGCAGAGAGCGCATGATATACCTGATGACGTCACCTTCGTCGGCAAAGCGTTGTGCAGACATGCAATCTTTCTGCTTTCACCGGGCACGTGATGGCGGTCGGGGAGACGGGCCCGGAAAGAACGCCGCTTTAGGCGGCGGAAATCGCCGGCAATGCGTGTTGCGCTCGCGGGTGAAATTCGTTGTTGCCCGGACGTGGAGACACCGGGCATCTGATGACGAGCGCGCGACCAACCTTCTTTTCTGATTTTGCTTATTCTATCGCTGATTGCCAGACCTAACCTGTTCGTCGGCGTACAGGTGTGGACTCATGCGCCCGCGCTGCGTCTCTCACAGGCTTCTTCATTTGTCGCGCGTCCGGCTTCGGATACAATTAATGCAGTTTGAAATGTCCTGTAGTTGTTGGCGGCCAACCAACCGCCCCGGCTCATCCAGACGCGAGTCGCAGTTCTGTCGGGAGGTAACATGACACGTCCGGCTCACATGCTTTTCGCCGGCGCTTTGCTCGTTGCGCTGCTGGCGGTTGCCCCCTCCGGCCAGCGCGTCGAAGCGCAGGCCACCCCGCTGGATACATGCAGTCTGCCGGAGGTGCAGGCTGCCTTCGCCGCCACGCCGGCCTACCAGCCCACCAGTATGCCGGGCTGGGTGGAGGTCGAAAACAATTATTTCGTGATCGATGGCACGGTGTTCACGCCGCAGGGCGTCAATTACTATCCCTCGCGCTCACCCTGGCGGCGCTTCCTGACCGAAACGAACATCGTCCAGATGGAGCAGGAACTGGACATGATCGCTTCGGCGGGCTTCAACACGCTGCGTATCTACCTGTGGAACGACGCGCTGTTCCAGTGTCCGGGCAGCGGCGCGGTGCCAAATCCGCCGGCCTTCCAGATCCTCGACGCGGTCCTCCAGCGCGCGGCGGTGCGCGGGATGCGCGTCATCGTGACGCTCAACGACATGCCGGATCTGGAGACCTATCCGCTTTACAGCAATCCGCAGCACGTGCAGGCGCAGACGCGGTACATCGTCAGCCGCTATGCCAACGAGCCTGCCATCATGGCGTGGGACCTGCGAAACGCGGGCGATATCGACTATGGCATCGAGAACGACATGCAGGGCCAGTTCACGCGCGGGCAGGTGCTCAACTGGCTGGCGTCAACGGCGGCGCTGGTGCGCTCGATCGACAGCCGCCACCTGATTACGGCGGGCTGGGCCTTTGATTCGGCGGCGACTGCTCCGCACGTCGATTTCATCAGTTTCGCTCACTGGAGCAAGGATACCGATGAGCTGCGCGGGCGGTTGCTTTCGCTGGCGGCGGCGACGCGCAAGCCGATCGTGCTGACGGCGTTCGGTTACAGCACCTTCGAGCTTTCCGAGGAAGAGCAGCGAGATTTGATCCAGCGGGCGATCAACGTGGTTGAGGACTACGACGCGGCCGGTTATGTGCTGTGGACGGCGTTCGATTTCCCGCTGGATGCCACCTGCACGCCGCCCGCCTGCCCCAGCGAGGACAGCCGCGAGCATCATTTTGGCCTGTGGCGCTGGGACTTCAGCCCAAAACCCGCGCTGGAGATCATCGCCGCCGGTTAAGCCTTCGCATCGTAGATGCCGGCCCCTGCGCCGCATGGCAGAGGCCGGCAGGATACGCTAGCAGTCGTCGAGCGCAGTCAGGTCGATCAGCCAGAGGCCGCTGTGCGCGCCGTTGGCGGCCAGCGCGATGGTCTGCCCGTCGGGCGAGAGCCACCACCATGCCCGATCTTCAAAGCTCAGGTCGAGCGGAAGGGCCGTCAGGTCGGTGGGGCCGCCTTCACGCAGGTTGAAGCACTGCAACCGCGCCTCGCCATCCACCGGGCGGGCGAGGTAGATGACTTCCCTGCCGGGAGCGCCATCTGTACCCTGTCCGGACAGGAACAGCGGCGCGGGCCAGTTGTTGCCCGCCGGTTCGGCTTCAAAAAGCAGTTGCGGCTGGCTGGTATTGACCAGCGATGTCAGGAAATAGCCGGTTTCGCCGTCGAAAGTCCCGGCGATGACGGCGCGGCGTCCGTCCGGCGACGCGCCCGGAACGATCCGCGACAGCGGCAGGTTGGGCGGCGCGAGACTGACCGGCTGGCCGGCTGCCGTGGCCGTGAAGTAATACACCGGGTCGCCCGCCGCGCCGAAGTAGTAGGCCAGAAAGCGGTCGCCGCCGAGCCACAGAATGCCCTGAAGCGTGCGGTTATACAGGTCGTCGTAGATCACGCGCTGGAACGTGCCGTTGGCTTCGGCGGTGTAGAAGCGGTTGGCCTCTCCCTGATACAGCAGCCGCGTGCTGTTCGGCGCGAAGGTCAGCATCGAGTCGTCGATCCGGCCCGGTTCGGCCACGTTCATGCGCTGGATCAGTGTATCCGTCACGTCGCGGGCGCGCGGGTGAAGGGTGGGCAGGGCGGTGTGCGTCCGCAGGCTGTAGTGATACCAGTCCAGCGTGGTGAACAGGTCACGAGGGCAGCCGACGCCGTAGCGCAGGGCCAGCGGCTCAAGCCATTCCACGGCGATCACTTCGGCGTCGGCAATCTGCCGGATGCCCGGAATGGGATCAATGTCGAGCGGCGTCGGCGCTTCAGGTTCGCCGCCTGCGCTGATATCAAGCCGGTCGATACGGGCTTCCGGGTCATCGAGTTCCAGAATGATCTCAAAGGGCTGGACGTGGTCGGGCTGGAGCGCGAAATCGGGCAGCACACCCGCGCCGCAGGCGTTGACCAGATAGCCAATGCCGCCGCCGACGACTTCGCCCCCGGCGTCCAGCGCGCTGGCCTGCAGGGTGATGTTGCGATACGCCTCGTCGCCGTCGTTTCGCAGGTGGCCCGTGGCGACGAGATGCTCAAATCCATAGATGTCCTGCCGGGTTTCGATGCTGATGTCTTCCGCCTGCAGAGCGTCGTTCTGGGCGGCTGTTCGCTCCGCAACCGGCAGAAGCATCAACCCGCAGACCACTGCCAGCGCCATCAGGCGCAACGTGCGAACACAGGTCAGGTTCAAAGGTGGCACCGGCTTGTCATCCTTGTGGTGGCTCAGCGCATCGGGATTGCCGGCGGTTCGGGCGTGCGCCCGGCGCGCAGGGTATCGAGCGCGTTTTTGGCCGCCTGAAGATTGATGTTGCGCTGTAGAGCGACTTCCAGATTGGCCTCGGCGCGCGCGAGGTCGCCCTGCGCCGCATAGGCCAGCGCGGCGTAGTAATAGACTTCCTCGACGCCGGGCGTGGCATCGAGCACCGAGCGCACCAGCGTCAGTACATCGTCGTAGCGCCCGGTACGCAGATAGGCTTCAAACGGCCCGAACTGGTACCACAGGAAGCGCCACGGCAGGCCGACGCTGCGCGCCTGATCGAACGCTTCCGCCGCTTCCTCATAGCGGCCAAGCGCCACCAGCGCCGAACCGCGATTGAAGGCAGCGTAAGAATCGGGCGCTTCGGCCAGCTCGCTTTCGGCCTGTGCCAGCGTCCACTCGGCATTCTTCTTCGGGTCCCAGTGGTTGGGGCCGAGCAGCGCTTCCAGCAGCGGCTCGTCACCACGCCGGTAGACGATCAGATAGTCGCGGTTAAACGGCCGCCAGCGCTGGTCAAACTCGTCGTAGGGGATCGGGCGGCCCTTGCCATCCGGCCCCGCGCCGAGCAGCGAGTCAAAACTGTACAGCACCTGCAGATTGTCGTCGTAACCGGTGATGACGCGGTTGTGGCTCATCCAGTCACGGTTGATGTCGTTCCCATCGTAATAACTGTTTTCGACCAGCACCGGGAAGCCGTTGGCGGTCAGCACCTTCAGCAGTTCGATCGTGCCGCCCGTGCGCTCGATAGCGCGCAGGCCATAACTCTGCGTGAACGCGACCATCTCATCCAGCCGTACGCTGACGTCTTCCATATGCGGGTTGAGGCCGCGGATGGTGGTCGTATAGTCGCCTTCCCAGTCGTAATAGGACAGCAGAATCGTCAGTGCTCCGGCGGAACAGCGGTTAAGCTGCTGCCACACCAGTGTCAATCCTTCAAGCTGAACGCTCGGCGGCAGCGACATGGCGTTCACGTCAATCGGGCTGGCGCTGGCCGCCTCGTCGGCGATCGGTGTTCCGGTCGCTTCCTGTGCTGCTACCTGCCCACTGATTCCTCCGATGGCGGCCAGCAGCACAGCCACCACGAAAACTCTTTTCAAACGTGCGTTGTTCAACGGACTAACCTGCATAACTCACGATACGACAAGAAAGCGCCTCGCCCTGCCATTCAACGAAACCGCAGGCGGAGGGCGAGGGGCAAAACCAATTCAGTTGACCGTCTCGCCCGTCAGCAACGCGCGCAGCGCCTGACCGGCGCTGGTATCGCGCACATAGGCGATATTTTCGCCGCTAAAAGGCCGCGGCTGCAAGCCAAATTTGGTGACGAGCGCGTTGTCCGGCACGACGTTCGGCTCCTTCAACAGGTCGAGCAGCGCTGTTGTGACCGGCGAGCCTTTCAGCGTGCGCTCCATCAGCCAGACAACAGGCCGCAACACCGGCACGGGCGCGGGGATCAAAATCCGGCGCGTTCCCATCGCCCGGAGGATGCGGCGTTCGATCTCTCCGAGCGTCAGCACTTCCGGCCCGCCCAGCCCGTATTCCTGACCGATGGTCGAGTCGTCATCGAGCGAGCGGACGACGGCTTCGGCCACGTCATAAACCGACACCGGCTGGAACTCGGCGTTGCCGCCGCCGATCAGCGGATAGACAACCGGCGTGAGGCGCACCAGCCGCGCGATGGCGTTGAAAAACTCGTCCTGCGGGCCAAAGACGACCGATGGGCGCAGCGCCGTCCATTTCAGGCCCGACCCGGCCACGTAAACCTGAGCCTGACCCTTGCTCCGCAGAAAGCGCGAGAAATGGTCTGGCGTCGCGCCGTTCTGCGACATGTTGATGAAACGTTCAACGCCCGCTTCTTTGGCGGCGTCGACGACGTTGATCGTGCCTTGATAGTTGACGGCTTCGTAAGTCGCGCCGCCTCGTTCCATCGGCACGGCGACCAGATGCACGACGGCATCAACGCCCTTCATGACGCGGCGCATGTCTTCCATCCGGGTCACGTCGCCGGTGACGATTTCGACGCTATCAAGCACATCGCTGAGACGGCGGCGCGCCTTGTCGACGTTCTGGACAACGCCCCGCACCGGACGCCCGCTTTGAACCAGCCGCCGCGTGATGTGGTTGCCGAGAAATCCGGATGCGCCGGTTACCAGTACAGCCATGACGCTACTCTCCCGAAGGCTCTTCGACGGTGATCTGCGCCAGAACCAGCGCATCGTTTCCGTCTACCGGCAACCTTGCCGTGGGTTGGTTGATGTTATATAAGCCGGCAATGAGTAAATAATGAGCGGCGTGTAAATCGCCCGGTATGACGAGCGCGTGGTTGTCGATCACCGTTTGTCCCGGCGTCCACGTCGTCGTCAGCGCCAGCCCGCCACCGGGTTCGCTGTCGCGCTGGGCGACCAGCATGCCGTTTTCATCCAGCAGTTGCACAAAGACTTTATAGCGTTCTTCCAGTGGTTCGCCGGTTGCCCACTCCAGCCGTACCTGCAGCACGTCGCCCGGCATGACCGTTTCCGCGCTCAGGGCATAGCGCTCCAGTGTGATGTGGTCGCCAAAGCGCGCCCCGGAATCAACGCTGACCTGCAACTGCCGGGGCATGACATAGGTTGCCAGCCGCACATCGCCGTACCAGCGGTCGCCGACCTCGAACGCTTCGGCGTCGAGCGTCGTTTCGACCACCCGGTTCGGGTCGCGTTCGGCCTCGCCCCAGAAGACGACGAAGGCCCGTTCGTGCGCCGCGATGATGTTCTGCACGGCGGCGCGGGTGGCGTCGTCGTTGCCGCCCAGACCGGGTGGCAGCATGTAAACCGGGGCATCGCCGTCATAATAGTAGCGGAACACTTCTTCCTGATTGGGCGCGTCGAGCACGATTGCGTCGCCCGGTCGCAGCGTCGCGTTCAGGTCGGCGACGATGCCGCGATAATCGGCGCGCCGGTATTCAGGATCGCTGTAGAGCGGCCCCAGCCCTAGCGCCAGATTGAACACCAGCCAGACCATTCCGGCGGTCGCCGCGCCGCGAAACAGGACGGCGCGCAGTGGGCGCTCGTCATCGGCCAGCCGCCACAGCACCCAGACGCCCCGCGCCAGCCACAGGGCCAGCGCAATTTGCGCCGGGATCAACAATTTCAGGTTCTGCTGCCGGAACAACTGGAACGCGAAAAAGATGGCCAGCGTGACGACCAGCCAGAGGACCGGCGTGAGCAGACGCCACCAGCCGTGTGGTTGACGGGAGGCGGGCAGCAGCCCGAACAGCAGCAGCAGATTCGCCACGGCGAAAGAGCCGGCTACGGTTTCGGTGTAGGTGATGCCGAACATCAGCCAGCCGAGGATGACGCCGAGTGCCTCCGCAAACGGGACCGGATCGCCCGCGCTCGGCCATGAGGCAATCTGGTTGAGCGCCGTCGGCAGCCACGGCAGGTACAGCGCCAGCGCCAGCAGATTGACGGCGACGTATGTGCCAAAACTGTAGGCGAAGGCTTGCAGCCCTTCGCGGCGCAGCAGATCGGCCAGCCACAGCACCATCAGCACGCCCTGAGCCAGCAGCACGAAGGCATAGGCGTACTGCGTCCACAGCCCTGCCGCGCTGACGAGCGCCAGCGCCAGTCCCCAGCGCAGCCCGGGCCGCCCGACGAAGCACGTGAACACCCACATGCCCGCCGCGCCCCACAGGGCAAGCAGGGCGTACATGCGCGCTTCCTGCCCGTAGTAAATGCTGAAGCTGTTCAGCGCGACGAGCAGCGCGGCGGCAAGCCCGGCCTCCGAACCGAACAACCGCCTGCCCAGCGCAAAGGTAAAGGCGACACTGAGCACGCTTGCCAGCGCCGATAGCAGGCGCAGCGCCATTTCCGTTTCGCCCGCCGCCTGCCGCCAGAGCGCCAGCAGCCAGTAATAGCCCGGCGGATGGATGTCGCGGGCCGCGTGTTCGGCGATGGCGGTGAAGTCGCGCGTCGCCTGCACGTATGCATTGCCCTCGTCGTTCCAGAAGGATTGCGCGCCGATGTCGTTGAAGCGTAGCCAGACCGCCAGCAGCAAAACCAGCACGGCCAGCGCGGCCGGAAGGCGATCACGGACGGTAACTGCGCCCGGCCTAACCACGGCCCAAACGCTTCCACACAGCGGCGAGCAGGACGCCCAGCGCGAGCAGCAGGACGCCGCCGCCGGCAGCGACAACGGGCATGACCTGTTCGGCGGTGCGGTCGAGCACCAGCACCGAATCGAACAGGAACGGTTCGTCTGCTGAAATCTGGAAGTCGTGCATTTCGGCCAGCAGGGAGGCGTGTAGCGTGCCATCAAGCCAGCCATCGGCGCGTTCGACGCCGTGAATCGCGCTGGCCGGGCCGCCGTCGATGCTCAGTTGCAGTTCGGGAACGCCGCGCCAGCGCAGGCTGACCTGCGTGCCGTGCGCCGTGAAAGCGGCGGCGGTCGTTTCGGCAGCCTGTCGCAACTGGGCAGTCGGTTCCGCGGCCATGCGCGCGCCGTTCGGGTAGGTGATGGCGCGGTGCGTTTCCTGATGGATGCCCAGAAACAGCGCCGGCGTTTCCGTTTCGATGTACTCGCGCATGGTGTCGTAGACGGGCAGTGGCGTGAAGTCCGGCTCGACCATACGGAAATAGTAATACGCCTGATTGCGGTCGTTGTCGCTTGGCAGTTTGAAGAACCAGTAGTTGATGACGCCGATCCACGGCCACTCGCGGCGCGCGCGTTCGTAGGCGATGGGCATATAGGCTGCCGCCTGCGCCTTGGTCACGCGGCCATAGTTGCCATAACCTATGATATCGCGCGGCACGTCCGGTTCGTCTACCGGGCTCCAGGCTGCCTCGCTGATCCAGATCGGTTTGTGCGCGTCGCCATTAGCCACCATGATGTCGCGCACGTAGAGGTTGCGCGCGTAATTGACGTCCGTCGGGCGCATGCGCCGGTCGGTCGGGCCGCTGTTCAGGCCATAGCCCTGCATCGAGTGAATGTCGAAGCACGCGCCCGCCCCGGCGTCGTACATGCGCTGCAAATAGATGAAATCATTGAGGTCGCGCTCGCTCAGCGCAACGGTCGGCGCGAGCGCGCCGTCGATCACGACAATGTCTGGATCGACCGCCTTGAGCGCGTCGTGCGTCCGGCACAGCAGTTCGGTATAGGCTTCGGGATCGACCGCGTTTTCACCCCATTCCGGATAAATGTTCGGCTCGTTCCAGATCTGATAATAACGGATTCTGCCGCGATAGCGCTCGGCAACGGCGACGGCGTAATTGACGAAGTCCTGTACATCAACAGGCGGGGCGAAATCGCCGCTGTCGGGCGAGGCCTGCGCCCAGACGGGCGGGTTGCTCAGCCGCGCCTGAATTTCCAGCCCGTAGCGCTCCGCCAGATCGACGATGTGATCGTATTTGGCCCAGGCGTCGATGGCGTCGATCTGGCCATCGCCGTCGATGTCGTTGCGCCGGTCGATGAAATCGCCGCGCCCGTGAATTTCGATATCTTCCCACGGAAATTCCTGACGAATCCAGGCAAATCCGGCTTCGGCGATCATCCGCACCTGCCGTTCACGCTTTTCCGGCTCGACTTCCTGCTGCAGAAAGGTGTTGATGCCGTAGGGATTGACGCCGGTATGGGTCATGACGGCCAGCGGCTGGGTGTTGGGTTGCGCGCGCGTCCAGCGGCCCAGCCATTCCACCATGCCGCGTACCTGCGCGACGGGCGTCTCTTCGCCGGTCAGCGACCAGAACACCTGCCAGACTAACCCGCGATTGGCGAGGTCGAGCCCAAGCAGGGCGGCCAGCAGGACAAGAACAACGCCTGCCCCAGCGAGCAGGCGCCATGTGTTGCGAGGCGATTCGATAGTCTCCATGTGGCGGGATTATAGCAAAATCTCATCCTTTGCTCCTTTCTCGCATCCGAAATCGGAACCGGGAGGGCGAAAACAGCCGCCGTCTGCGGTCATCCTTCCTCGATAACCGGCCAGCGCGTCAGCAGCAGGGACGGGTGATGAAGCGCCTTTCTAGGCCGGATTTTGTAGCTTTTCTCATTGTGGGCTGGTAGACGAGGCTCCAAAAGTCACCTATAATGGATAATGAAATTCTTAACGTTGAACCGAAGGACGGCGACCATGTTCGGAAACGGCAAACAAAAAGAGCTGCGCTACCGGGCGGAAGAGATCGCCAGCGAGGCCGCCGAAGGGCTGGACGATCTTCGTCGCAACGCGCGGGCGGGCGCTGAAGACGTCAAGAAGCAGGCGGTGAACCTGCTGCATCAGGCTGCCGACAGCATCCGCCGCGAGGCGCGCCAGCGCGGCGCGAGCAAAGACATGCGCCAGAGCGCAGACGACGTGGCGCGCGGGCTGGAAAAAGCGGCTCATTACCTGCGTCGCCACTCGTTCGAGGACATGGGCGAGGACGTGACCAAATCGGTGCGGCGCAATCCATGGCGCATGATGCTTTTCGTCTTTATCGCCGGAGTCGTGCTTGGCCTGATCCTGCGCGGCGATAGCGGACGGGTCGAGTATCGCGTTATTCGCAACAATTATCCGGGCAAGCAGGCCTGAACTGGCGATCAGCCCTTTCAACTGGATACAATCATCGACCGGGTGGCCTGCGCCGCCCGGTTTTTGGTTTTTTCAGGATGCGCTGCATGGTCAAGTTTTCGATTCTCTTCCACAACCCGATCGACCCGGATGCCTTTGAAAATCGCTATAACGACCTGCTGGCCCTGCTGGAACGCATGCCCGCGCTGATCCGGCGGCAGGTGGTCAATGTCATCGGCAGCCCGCAGGGACCATCGCCTTATTTCCGCGTGTTTGAAGCCTATTTCGAGGACGAAGACGCCATGCGCGCCGCGCTGATGTCGCCCGCCGGGCAGGAGGCCGGGGCCGAACTCTTCCGGTTCCCTCAGGGAACGTTCGAAACGTTCTTCGCGCATGTGTATGAAGAAGCGGGCGGATATACGGAGACACAGGACAACCATGCAGGCGCTTAAAGATCGCATTCGCGCCGAAGGGCGCAATCTCGGCAACGGCATTCTCAAAATCGACAGTCTGCTCAACCACCAGCTCTATCCAGAGTTGATGCTGGAGATGGGGCGCGAGCTGGCGCGCCGCTTTGCCAATGTGCCGGTTGATCGTATCCTCACGGTCGAGATTTCCGGCATCGCCCCGGCTGTCATGACCGGGTTGGCGCTTGGCGTGCCGGTGGTCTATGCGCGCAAGGTCAAGCCGATCACCATGTCCGGTCCGGTCTTTCTGGAAACCGCGCCCAGCCACACGAAAGGCGGCGAGGTCAACCTGCTGGTGTCAGCGGAGTTTTTGCCGCCGGGCCAGCAGGTGTTGATCGTCGACGATTTTCTGGCGAGCGGGCAGACGTTGATGGCGCTGGCGCGCATGGTCCGAAGTGCCGAGTCGAATGTCGCCGGCGTCGGCGTGGTGGTCGAAAAGTCCTTTGAAGGCGGCCGTAAACTGCTGCAGGAGCGCGGCTTTGCCCACGTCCAGATCGAAGCGCTGGCGACCATCGTCAACATGGACGACGGGCAGATCATCTTCGCCGAGGACTAGATCCGGTCGAGGTTTGATGCCGGTCCGGGAAAGGAATTGAGCCTCTTGTTCTAGCATTAGGCTGGCGACACCATCCTAAGACTAAAACAAGAGGCTCAATTCTGAGACTTATCCTGCCCTCAACTGAATGTGCACAGAGAGCGAGGCTGAGAGGGGCAGCATTCAGCGCCTTGTACCTTGTACTGTTGCGGCATTGCTGTTTGCCGGGGTAGGCCCCTCGTCTCCCCGCTTGTGACCCGTTTGGGGAGGCTACAGCGAGAGACGAGGGGCCCGGAGATGAACGCTTTCCGCTACTGCACCGTGAACGGCACGGTATATGGCGGCTGCACGAAGTTGCCATCGTGGCCGACGACCACCAGCCGAATCTGGTAGCCGGCGGGCGGCAGCGGAGACAGGTATTCGAGCTGGCCGTTGACGACGCTGTTGCTGTGCGTTTCGCCGAGCGTCACCCAGTTGTCGCCAAACTGCCCGCCCGTGATCTCGATTTTGTAGTACAGCGCCTGATCGGGGCTGAACTGCACCGTTCCGATAATCGGCATACCGCCGGAGACTATCTGACCGGGCGCGGGCGACTGGATCTGCGCCGTGACCACCATCGGCTGAGGATTCGACGCAAGGCTCAGCAGCCCGGCGTCACAGGCGATGGTTGGCAGGAAGGCAATGCCCTGACTGCGTGCCCACTGCTCCGCTCGTACTGCGTCCTCTGGATCGGGCGGCGGCGCGATGAACAGTTGCTCCTGCGCCCCGGTCGCGACCGCTTGCGCCTCAATCGGAACCTGACAGTAAATCGGCGCTGGCGGCGGCGTCTGCCCCGGACCAACCGTGAACTGGATCTGCGCGCCGACTTCCGGCGGCAGCGGCTGCACGAGCACGCGGTAGATGTCCGGCTCGACCTCCTGCAGCCACGGCCCGGTCGCCGGCGGCTGGTTGTTCGCGGGTGGCGCAGGGGGCGGGAATTGCAATCCGCCGTTGCCATCGGGAATGCCCGCCGGGCCATCCAGCATCCATTCCTGCACCGTCGAGGCGCACTGAGTCGCCGGGTCGCGCAGCGACGCAACGTCGCACAGCGCGCGCCGGCTGATGCCCTGCGGCACATCGAGCTGGTTCGGCTGAAGCTGGCCATCGACCGCCAGCCGCTGTAGCAGCGACTGGTTGTTGTAGATGGACGTGATCACGCTGTTCCAGATCGGGGCGGCCCCCGTCAGGCCCGACGAGTTGACCATCGGCTCACCACGGCTGTTGCCGACCCAGACACCCACGGCGACATTACGGGTATAGCCGACCGTCCAGTTATCCTTGAAGTCGTCGGTCGTGCCGGTCTTGACCGACGCGCCGAAATCGGTGCGAAGCGGGCTGTTCGCGCCCATGCCGGGCGCGCGCGCGGCGTTATCGGCCAGTATGTCGCTGATGATAAAGGCGATGCGCGGGTCGAGCACGAGCTGGCCATAGCCCGCTTCGTTGAGCGTATTGGGCGTGGTGTTGCCCTTCGGGCAGCCGTTTTCGTACTGGTAGACGATGTTGTCGTCGCCGTCCAAAACGCACAGGATAGCCGTCGATGGCACGTAGACGCCGCCGTTGGCGAACACTGAGTAAGCGCGTGTCAGTTCCAGCAGCGTGATTTCGCCGCCGCCGAGCGTCAGCGACAGGCCATACCGGCTGGCATCCGTGCCCAAACTCTGCACGCCGAACCGCTGCATGAAGGCCAGCAGCGTATCGACGCCGATTGCGCGCAGCGTCTGCACCGCCGGGATGTTGTAGCTGCTGGCGAGCGCCACGCGCATACGCACCGGCCCGTGGAAACTGTTGTCATAGTTGCGCGGCGCGTAGCCGGCGATGTCCGTCGGCGTGTCCCAGATGATATCGGCGGGAGTGAGGCCCAGTTCCATGGCCGCCGCGTATGTGAAGGGCTTCATCGTGCTGCCCGGCTGGCGCGGCGAGATGGTGACATTCACATTGCCGTCGATGGCTTCATTGTTGTAGTCGACGCTGCCAACCATCGCCAGAATTTCGCCCGTCAGCGGCTTCATGACCAGCACCGCCGCGTTCGAGACGTTGTTGGCCGTCAGCGCCGCGACCTGATTCTGCGCGGCCTGCTGCGCCAGCTGGTTGATTTCCAGATCGACGGTCGTATACACCTGCCAGCCGCCGCGCGCCACGTCTTCAGGCGTGTAGCCGAGGCGGGTCATCAGGGCTTCAAACTGCTGCTGCGCGTAGACGGTGAAATGCGGCGCGCGCAGCGGGGCCTCGCGCGGGTTGAACTGATAGCCCTCGCGCAGCGCCTGATCGCGCTGTTCGGCGGTGATATAGCCTTCCTCGACCATGCGCGACAGCACAAGCCGCCAGCGGTCGGCGACCGCTTCCTGCACCGCCGGGTCAGGATTAAGCGGGTCGAGGCTGGCGGGAGCCTGAGGCAGCGCGGCCAACAGCGCGGCTTCGCCCAGCGTCAGTTCACCGACGCTTTTGCC
>QGUR01000350.1 GCA_003242205.1 Chloroflexota bacterium
TCTGCAGGGGCAAGTGTTTATAAAAAACAGGGCCAGCATCGTCCAGCTTGCGGCGGGAAACGGCTGCGCGTTCGATCTGGATCAGCTTATCCCGCAGCCGTTCGCGCTCAACGGCCACAAGACGGCCATGTCTTTGCCCGCCCACGCGCCGCGTTCCGTGCGCGAGGTACAGCCTGAGCATCCGGCGCGCAAGCGCGTTGTCACGTCCAGCCCGTTTGATCTGGGCGCGAACGACCGCTTTATCCAGCGGGTGAACGATGCCGTCGCGTCGTTGCGACGCTGCACGCGCTGTCTGCTGCCGGAAACGTTCCCCTTCATCCGCTTCGATGAGCACGGCGTCTGCAACTTCTGCCGCAACTACCAGCCGCTTGAATTTAAGGGCGTCGACACGCTGCGCGAATTGCTGGAGCCGTACCGCCGCTCCGACGGGCGACCCGACTGCCTTGTGCCGTTGAGCGGCGGGCGCGATAGCTGCTATGGCCTGCACTACATCAAAACCGAGCTGGGCATGAACCCGGTCGCCTATACTTACGACTGGGGCATGGTGACCGATCTGGCGCGGCGCAATATTTCGCGCATGTGCGGGGCGCTCGGCGTCGAGCATATCCTCGTGTCGGCGGACATCCGGCGCAAGCGCGAGTTCGTGCGTAAGAACGTCTCCGCATGGCTCAAGCGGCCTTCGCTCGGCACGGTGCCGCTGTTCATGGCGGGCGATAAGCAGTTCTTCTATTACGCCAGTCTGCTGCGAAAGCAGATGAACCTCGGCATCGTCATCTTCAGCATGAACCGGCTGGAGCGCACCGATTTTAAGGTCGGTTTCTGCGGCATCGATGAGACGGAGGCCAAGCAGGAAAAGCACTACGCGCTGTCTCTGGCCAATCAGGCGCGCATGATCGCCTATTACGGCGGCGAGTTTCTACGTAACCCGGCTTATCTCAACACCTCGCTGCTCGACTCGGCGTCGGCGTTCGTCTCGTACTATCTGATCCCCAAGAACTTCGCCACGCTTTACGACTACCTGCGCTGGGATGAGCAGACGGTGGAAGGCGTGCTGTTGAACGAATACGACTGGGAAACCGCGCCGGACACGAAAACGACATGGCGCATCGGCGACGGCACGGCCTCGTTCTACAACTACATCTACTACGTGATGGCGGGCTTTTCGGAAAACGACACCTTTCGCAGCAACCAGATCCGCGAGGGCATGATTACGCGTGAAGAAGGGCTGGCGCGGGCACAGGAAGACAACCAGCCGCGCTACGACTCGATCCGCTGGTACTGCGAAACCATCGGCCTCGACTTCGGCGCGGCGATCCAGCGCATCAATCAGGCCCCGAAGCGGTACGAGCTGTAGCGTTCCGGCGTTGGCTGCGGCCTGTAACGGAACCTCACCCCCTAGCCCCCTTTCCAAACCGTGACCGGTTTAGAGAGGGGGAACCGGACAGACGCATGAATTGCTACGCTTCTGGAAACATCGTCGTATACGCTGGCTCCCCTTCTCTACGGCGCGCTTTTCGCCGTGGAGAAGGGGCCGGGGGATGAGGTTTCGGGCAAGAGGGCAGCTTTGTTGTGTTGCAGAGCAAGGAACCTTACCCCCTAGCCCCCTCTCCAAACCGTGACCGGTTTAGAGAGGGGGAACCGGACAGACGCATGAATTGCTACGCTTCTGCAAGCATCGTCGTATACGCTGGCTCCCCTTCTCTACGGCGCGCTTTTCGCCGTGGAGAAGGCAGCGGCGGGCCGAGGCACGAGGCCGAAGTCGACTATAGCCCCGACCTGAAACGTCCCTTTGGGATGCCAACGCGGAGCGCGTTTCAGGTCGGGGGCGGCAGCGAGACCGCAAGCGCGGGGGATGAGGTTCAGCTTCTCAGCTACGCAGCGCCGTGCGGCTAGCCTTCCGCCAGCTTGCGCTCGATCATGCGCGCGATTTCCGTGCGGCCTTTGGAGCGCGCGAACTCCAGCGGCGTCTGGCCGTCGTTCGACCGGATGCTCAGGTTTGCTCCGGCATTGATCAGGATTTCGGCGACGTCGATATTGTTCTGCCAGATGGCGTCGTGCAGCGCCGTGTAGCCGTTGTATGGCCCCTGCTTGTCGATGTCGATGTTGTACTCGATCAGCAGGCGCGCGGCTTCGGCGCGTCCTGCATAGGCCGCTGCGTGGAGCGCCGTCGCTTTCATGCCCGGGTCGAGCGCGCCGACGTCTGCGCCTGCTTCGAGCAGCGCGCGCACGATCTCGGTATAGCCCTTGTAGGCGGCTATAATCAGCGGCGAGTCGCCGTTGGCGTCCGGCTCGCTGACGTTGACACCCTGTTCGATCAATCGCTTTACGGTCGCAAGGTCATTCTTTTGCACGGCGTTCATGAGCGCGGTCATCGGTGGCCTCCTTCGGCGGCGCGTGCCCCGGCACGCGGGTCACGATTGATATCGGCGTACCAGATGTATTGTAACGAACATCCGGCGAATGCTAATTCCTGTCGTGCGCGGCAGCGGCGTCACCCTTGCAGCGGCGCAGTTCAATGCGAAACACGCTGCCAGAGCCTTCGCTGCTGGTGACGGTGATGCGCCCACCCGCGGTTTGAACGATTTTCTGGGCGATGGTGAGGCCCAGCCCGCTGCCGCCGGTATCCGCGCCGCGCGCCTGGTCGATCCGGTAGAACGGCTCGAAAATGCGGTCGTGCAGCGCTTCGGGAATGCCCATGCCCTCGTCCTGAATTTCGATGGCGACCGTATCTTCATCATGGCTGACGCGAACTTCGATGGTGGCCGCGTCCGGGCTGAAAATGACGGCATTGTCAAGCAGGTGCTCGATGGCCAGTTCGAGTTCCGCCGGGTCGGCCCAGACGTGGGGCGTGGTGGGGTCAGGATGTACGCGAACTTGCTGATGCTTTCGTTCGGCGCGGATCTGGATGACGGCGACGGCCATCCCGACCACGCTGTTTACGTCGGTTGCCATCAACTCGCGCCCGGCGCTGCCGGCTTCAAGCCGCGCCAGCGTCAGCAGGTTGGTAATCATCGTCTGTATGCGGTCGACCTGTTGCTTCAAACGGTCGATGTACTGGCGCTGGCGGTCGTCGGTCGCTGCGCGCGCCAGCAGATACAGACTGGTCTGCATCACGGTCAGCGGCGTGCCGAGATCGTGAGAAGCGTTGGCGATAAATTCGCGCAGACCGGCGACGCGCGCGCGTTCCGTTTCCAGTTCCAGCTTTTCCGTTGCGGCGGCTTTGCGTTCGGTGATGTCTTCGGCAAGGCCCACAATCTTCTGGATGTTGCCCCGGTCGTCGACGATAGGGAACGTGCGCGCGGCGACCCAGCGGACCGTGCCGTCCTTCAGCATGTAGCGAAATTCCTCGTCGACCCCGCCTTCGGGATGCTGAAACAGGCCGGCGGCCACCCGCTTGCGGTCATCGGGATGAACCAGCGTTAGGAAATCGCGCAGGTCCCGGTGAAGGGCCTCGCCGGACTGCTGTGTCAATGCCTCGTAGGATGGGCTGACATATAGCAGGCGCTGCTCGCGATCGGTGACCCAGACGACCTGCCTGAGCTGGTGGATCAACTGCTGAAAGATATCGTTGGTCTCTTTGAGCTCGGCGTCCAGTTCGAACCGCGCTGTCTGGTCCAGCAGCAGCCGGCCAATCAGCAACGTCGTCAGCGGCAGCAAAATCAGCGAAGCCAGCACCAGAGCGAACAGCGTAGCCTGCATCGCCTCCGGCGTAATGAGGGTGGCCCAGAACGCCTGCTGGAGCGCGATCAGCAGACCCAGCACGAGCAACTGGCGCGCGTTGAACGCGGGCGTGGTTTGCCGGGCGCGGCCCGAAAACCAGTAGCTGATGGCAACGCTGGACAGGGCCGAGGCCACCGCAGAAGGCACGCCTGCGCCGCCTATCATGAACCGCGCGACGATAATGATGACTGCGGCCACCAATGACGCTCGTGGTCCGGCAAACGCGCCCGCAACGGCGATCATGAGATTGCGCCCGTCAAACAGGAGGCCGGGCGCAATCACGATCGAAAGTCCCATGTCGATGACGCCGAACACGCCGAAGACCACGCCGTTGATGAGTGAGCGCAGCAGCGGGCGTTTGTGAACGAAAAAGGGGAGGCTGTAGCTATAGATTACAGTCAGCGAAAGCAGCAGACTGATAGTGATGATCAGATGAAACAGCAGTGACGGTATCTGGAAGTCGGTCGTTAACAAGTGGCGTGAAACCCCGGTATGTGCAAAAGTTCCTGCAGAAACTCAAGTCACCTACAGTCTATGCCACTGAGATGGCTGATGGCTTAATTATCTGTGTATTCTTTGTGAATTCGCCGCCAACTGTCTCTATAACACTTCCCGAACCCCCCAACACGGACTAAAACT
>QGUR01000042.1 GCA_003242205.1 Chloroflexota bacterium
GAAGGCAGGTTAGCTACGTGTTACTCACCCGTGCGCCACTGTCCCGAAGGACCGTTCGACTTGCATGTGTTAGGCACGCCGCCAGCGTTCATCCTGAGCCAGGATCAAACTCTCCATACTGGCTTTCAAGCTCCCGCTTCTGTCTTCACATCTCTGTTGTTAAGCTGCGCCCCGGACTTTGTCATCCGGTTGGAGTGTTCCGAAGAATATCAGCCGCTCCCAGCGTTGTCAATGCTTTTTTGGCACTGACTACAAACTTCTTTGAGTTTCATTTGTGCTGGTTGTTAACGAGGCTGCGTTCTCTCGAACTATGGGCATTATAACGCGTGCCCGCTTGTTTGGGAAGGGTAGATTCCGCGTTATGGCGTCGTTGAAACCAGCCTACCTCTCCCCTACAGGGAGGCCCATTTTACAGCGCACTGCGCCCCTGTAAAGCCCGCATCAGCGTCACCGAGTCGGCATATTCAATATCGCTGCCAACCGGCAGACCGCGCGCCAGCCGCGTCAGCTTCACATCTCTGGAAGCCAACTGGCGCTGGATATACATCGCCGTCGCATCGCCCTCAAGACCGGGATTCGTAGCGACGATCACTTCATCCACATCACCCGCTTCAACACGCGCGACCAGTTCCCGAATCTTCAGATTATCCGGCCCGATGCCGTTGACGGGCGAGATCGCGCCGTGCAGCACGTGATAAACGCCGCCGTAGCTACCTGTGCGCTCAATGGCCAATACATCGAGCGGCTCTTCAACCACGCAGATAACACGATGATCGCGCTCAGGATCAGCGCAGATACCGCACGGGTCTTCAACCGTGATATTGTGGCAGACAGAGCAGAAGCGCGTATTGGCTTTCAACTCGCGCAGCGCGTCGGCCAGTTCATTCGTCAACTGGTCAGGCGCCCGCAGGAGAAAATAGGTCAGCCGCGACGCCGTCTTTGGCCCCACGCCCGGCAGGCGTGAAAAGGCTTCGATCAGGCGCGTTACGGGTTCTGGTATTGCTTTGCTCATAGGCTCTTAGCCACGCGCGCGTGGCTGCCGCTCGCCAATCGTGTAACTCAACGAGAAGTCTCAGCCACCCAGCAGGCCACCGAGACCGGGAATGTCACCAAGCCCGCCGGTAATCGCTTCCATGCGCTGGGCCGCCATCATCTGGCTTTGCTCCACCGCCTGATTGACAGCAATCACCAGCATGTCCTGAAGGTCATTGATCCACTCAGGATCGCTGGTGTCGATTGCATCCGGGTTGATGGAAATCGACTGAACGCGCTGGTGGCCTGTAATCACAATCGTGACCGCGCCACCGCCCACGGAAACTTCCGTCGTCTCATTCGCCAGCGCTTCCTGGGCCGCGGCCATTTCCTCCTGCATTTTCTGCAACTGGCGCATCATGCCCATCTGCCCGCCGCCGCCCGGAATACCACCTCGTCGTTTCGACATCGCCTTCTGTCCTCTCCCGTTACTGATTGTTGGAAACGCCGCTACGGCTAGCCGTTATCGCGGCGATGAATTTTCGCGCCCAGCTCTCTAGCAGTTGAAAACAGCGGATCATCCAGATCGACTTCCGCGTCGCCCGCCGCAGCGCCAGCCCCGTCATCGGTCTGCAAGTCGTCTGAAGCCAGCATGACCTGAACGCGCAGCGGAACCTTAAACACCTCGGCCAGCGCCCGCTCCAAAGCGCCGCGTTTATCCGGCGCTTCCAGCTTTTCACGAAAAACATCGCTGGTCACGCCGATAATCACCCGATTGCCGTCGATGGCGCGCACGTGGCAATACTCCATCAACGCGGGAACCGCTTTGTTAAAGCGCAGCGCCGCCTTCTGCACCGCCAGCCAGTTATCGCGCACGGTCATCAGCGGCACAACCGGAGGCGCGCCCGGCGGCGTCGGCTCAACTGCCGGGGAAGCGGCCTCCGCGGGAACGGCGGCTGCCGGAGAAACGCTCTTCTCGCTTCGCGCCGCCGGCGGCTGAGGCGGCCCCTCATAAACCTCTTCGACCGCACGCAGGCTGTCGATCAGCGCCAGTTCGAGCGTCAGTTGTGGCTGCCAGCCGCCGCGATAGTTGTTGACAGCGTCATTAAAAGCGCGAATGGTGCGAAGCAGCGTGCCGCGCGAAATCATGCGCGCCTGCTGTTCATACAGCGCCCTGTCTTCCTGCGAGGCTTCAATCATGTCAACGCCCGCCGTCTGCGCCAGCATAACCGAGCGCAGATGTTCGACGACCTGCTGGCCGAACTGGCGCGGGTCTGCCCCGGCATCAATCGCCCGGTTGATGACGCGCAGCCCTTCGGCGGTATCGCCGTCGATGATGGCCTTCACCAGCTCCTTGACGGCTGCCAGATTCGCCGTGCCGAGGATGCGCTGCGCGACCTCAAGCGTAATCACTTCCGCCGGATCGGCGACAATCTGGTCGAGCAGGCTGATGCTGTCGCGAACGCTGCCCGTTCCCTGACGCGCGATCAATTCCAACGCGCCGCGCTCGATCTTGATGCCCTCGCGCTCCGCGATCAACGCAAGGCGATCCGCCACTTCATTCAGCGAGAGACGGCGAAACTCGAACTGCAAGCACCGGCTTTTGATGGTCGCCGGAACCTTGTCGATTTCGGTCGTCGCCAGCACAAAAATCGCGTGGTCCGGCGGTTCTTCGAGCGTCTTTAACAGCGCATCGAAGGCATTGCCGGTGAAACGATGGACTTCGTCGATGATATAGACCTTGTACTGCCCCTCACCCGGCGCAAAGGCGATCTTGTCACGCAGGTCGCGCACATCATCGACGCCGGTATGCGTCGCGGCGTCGATCTCGATCAGGTCGAGAAAACGGCCTTCATTAACGCTTATACAGGCCGAGCACTGGTTGCAGGGGCGTCGTTCCGGGTCCTCGTTGAGGCAGTTGACCGCCTTGGCCAGCAGACGCGCGGTCGTCGTCTTGCCGGTTCCGCGCGGCCCGCTGAAAAGATAGGCATGACGGATGCGCCCGCTCTTCAGGGAATTACGCAGCGTGCGCGTGATATGTTCCTGCCCGACCACTTCATCGAACAGGGTTGGTCGCCACTTGAGATAGAGCGCTTGTTCAGGCACGGGGCAACTCCTCCGAACCGGGAGTCTAGCACTTCCGTGCGTCCCCAGCAACCTCCAGAGTCGCCTCTGTAGCCTCAGCCCGGAGGTGTGAATGCGCGCACGAAATCGGGATGAATTACAGCTATACGGAAACGACGCCGTTTCGTATCATGCCAGGAAAGCGGTATAATGGTCCTGAACGAGCGAATTAAAAGGATTGACAACAATGGCTGGACTCGGACCTACAGAACTGATCATCATTCTGGTGATTGTTCTGCTTCTGTTCGGCGTGGGTCGCGTCTCACGCATCGGCGGCGAGCTTGGCAGCGCGGTAGCGAATTTCCGCCGCGGGCTGGAAGAGGGCAGCAAGCGCGACGCCATCAAGGAAACGCGCAACGAAAACGAAGAGGCCAAGCCTTAGTCATTGCGAAACAACGGGAGGCCGTTTTCGACAGCCTCCCGCATGGCCCTCTCAAATCGCCTCTAAAGCGCGGCGGATTTCAGCATCGGCATCCAATTGCGGTTTATGCGCCACGCCCGGCGGCACGCGCAGATTGTAGCTGAGGACGCGCCGGTTATAATGCTGCGCCAGCTCTCGAAACGCCTGCTGCGCGCGCGCCCACTGCTTGTTCGCTCCACCGCGATATGCCTGCACGCCCCGGCGCAGCAACTCGCGCAACTGCGCCCGCGCCTGATCCAGCTCCTTGCCGTCCATAATCCAGTCCGGCGCGAGATTGTTGTCGCGCAACAGCTTGTGCGCCATGCGTAAAGCTTCGGGCGTCATGGCATCATCGGCAAGCTGTAGCGGTTTGCCCTCACCAGGCAAATTCGCAAACTCGCCCTTTGCCATGGCCTCCCGAATAATTTCGTCCGCCAGACTGCTCCAGTTAGTCACCTGTTTGTCTCAATTCAGGTCAATCACTTCCGGCACGCGGAACGTCGACTGCACAGCGCCGTTCGCATCGCGCAGGGTGACGACATCGCCGGGCTGCCAGACCGCCTCATCGCGTCCCCAGTAGAGCACAACTGGCGTATCCATCCCCGCGCGTGTAAACAGCGTGATCCGCCCGCCGGAGAAAAGGCGGCGCTCGGTGAAGGTATACACCTCACCCTGCGCGTCATCGGACAACGTCCAACCGTTCAGGTCGACCGTCGTACCGTTGTTTATGATTTCGACGGCTTCGCTCGAAATATCGCCCGGCTCCCGCAAATCGACAATGGCAAGCTGGGCATTGGTCGCCGTCGGCGGAACCGTCAGCGTTGGGCGTGGCGTCGGTGTGACCGCGCTCTCAGTGCTCGTCGCTTCGCTCGTTTCCTCGCTATCAGCCGAAGCCAGCGCGACAGCCACCTCGGGTTCATCCTCGACCACATCGGCGGCGGTCAGCGGACAGCCTTCAAGCGGAACAATCAGCGTATCCCCGATTTGCAGCATGGACGCGCTGAATTCATCCAGCCCGTTCACTTCCATCAACGCGAACCCATCCGCGCCGTAGAGTTCCGCGATGCCAAACGGCGTGTCACCGCTGGCTACCGTGTGCAGGATGCAGTTCTCCGGCAATGCGGTGGCCGTACCCTGCAGCGAGACGTTCGCCGCCAGCAACTCCGGATCGAGAGTCGCAACCGGCGACCGCGTCAGGTCCGGCCCTTCGAACAGCCCGGTCGGCAGGCCGACCACCTGCGGCGTGCCCGGCATAGGCGTCGCCGTGATGATAACAACATTACGCATGGCATCGGGATCGGGCGTAGCAGTGATGAGAATTTCGACAGTTACGATCCGGGGAACGTTTCCGCCCTGATTCTGCGAGCCAAGCGCCGAAATAACAGCCAGCGCGACGCCCAAAGAAATCAGTACGTTGAGCACAACAAACGTAATCAGCGAGCGACGTCGCATGTGCAGCCTCGTGTTCGTAAATGAAGAATTTTCAGCCAAGCGTACATCTTAGCATAGGGCATGTTTGGCGGCAAAAACGCCGATCACAACGATCAGGCACATGCAGCGGTCAAATATTGCCATTGGCCGGCAACGCTTACGGGTTAAGATAAAGACAACACAATGATGAAGCAGGAAGCTGCGTCATGCCTTACCTGATCGACGGTCACAACCTGATCGGCCAGTTGCCCGACATTTCGCTCGAAGACCCCAATGACGAGGCGAAACTGGTGCAGAAACTGCGCGGGTTCGCGGCGCGCACGCGCAAGAAGATCACGGTCGTGTTCGACGCCGGGCTTCCGGGCGGGAAATCGCCGCTTTCCAACGCAACCGTCGAGGTCGTCTTCGCGTCAGCGCCGGGCACAGCTGATCAGACGCTCTGCAATCGCATCAAAAGCATCCCCGACCCCAGAAATTGGACGCTTGTTTCTTCGGATCGTGATGTGCTGGATACTGGCAGGCGGCGCGGCATGCAATGTGTGACCAGCGATGCGTTCGCTCGCACGCTGAACGCCCCTCCTGAACCACACAAACAACGCCGCGAAAAACCGCCCGCCGACAGGCCGGTATCCGCCGAGGAAGTCGAATACTGGCTGCGCCGGTTCGGTGAAAAATGACTGTTTACGCTCGTCATCGCCTTTGCTATACTAAAAATCGACTCCGAGAGTGATCCGGGGTGTGGCGCAGTCTGGTAGCGCGCGTCGTTTGGGACGACGAGGCCCCGGGTTCGAGTCCCGGCACCCCGACACGCGACCGTATGCGGGTATGGTGTAGTGGTAGCACACGACCCTTCCAAGGTCTTGGCGTCGGTTCGAATCCGATTACCCGCTTTTTCAGAGTTGACTAAGGGTCCATAGCTCAACGGCAGAGCGGCCTGCTCATAACGGGTTGGTTCTTGGTTCGAATCCAAGTGGACCCATAACGAGGCAAACGTGTGGTTGTTTGCCTCGTTTTCTTTTTCTCCGCTCACAACAGGCAACAAAAAGGGGGCGAAGCTCCGCCCTCAAAGCGTTCTTTGCCTGCGCCTCTCGCGCCTAGCCTATCGAGGCCAGCTCTTCGTCGATAATGCCGCGGAAAACTTCCAGCGGCTGCGCGCCGCTGATGAAGCGGCCATTGATGAAGAAACTCGGCGTGCCGCTCAAGCCCAGCTCCTGAGCGAAGGAAACATCGGCGACGATAGCGTCGCGGTAAGTCTGCTCGTCGAAGCAGGTGGTAAAGGCCTCGACGTCCAGATCCAGCTCCCCGGCGAAGCTGATGAACTGCTCGCGCCCCATGTTCTGCTGGTTTGCGAACAGGATGTCGTGATATTCCCAGAACTTATCCTGCTCGTGAGCGCATTCGGACGCCAACGCAGCCTCATAAGAGGGCTGGCCGAAGATCACAAAATCACGGTAAACGAACTGGATCTGATCGCCATAGCTTTCCAGCAACGGCCGCAGCGTCTCTTTCGCAAAGCGAGCGCAGTAAGGACAGCGGAAGTCGCTGAACTCGACGATGGTGATCGGCGCATCGGACGGCCCGATGGATGGGTTACCGGCAACCGGAATCTCATAGCGTTCTTCCGGGTTGGGGCCCCGCTGCTGCTGCCCGCCCGTCTGCCCGGCAAGCACGCTGGCAATCGAGCGTTCGAGCGCTTCCTGAATGGTCCCATCGTTGGCCAGTGCCCGTGCGACGGACTGTTCGACCAGAGCAGCGTTGTTCTGAATAAAACGGTCGTAGCCTACAGCGCCAATGACAATACCGAGGAGTAGAAAGCTGATGGCGATAATGACATAATTGAAATTTGTACGGGGAACCGATTCGGGCCGCAGATCGCTCTGCGAAATGCGCTCTTCCACTTAACCTGACCTCGTGACTCGACAATGAAAGCGCGTCCATCGTGCGCGTTACGGAATCATACCACATCGGCCCCGTTACGCAGACGCCATTCATCATGAGTTCTTGGTTAGACCATTCCGTAAATACGCGAAGCAGGCGTCCATACACCGGAATAAAGAATCGGAAAAGCGTAAATAATTGTAAAATTGTACCTGACGACAGGTAAGTTGGGATACTGGAGGGTTGCTTGAGCCAAACACAGTCTGGTCTGGTCGTGAAGGAGCAAAGCGGCTTTTTCTGGGTAGAACTGGAACAAGGCGACATCGTAGTCTGCCGGCTGCGCGGCAGACTGATGGAGGAGGCCCATTCGTCAGACATCGCGGCGATTGGCGACCGCGTCGAGATCAGCCTGCACGAAGACGGAACCGGGACGATTGAAGCGGTTGAAGAACGCAGGAGCATGTTGTCGCGCGCGGTGCGGACGGAAGGCAGTCGCGGCGCCGGCAGCCCTGAACGCGAGCAGGTGATCGTCGCCAATGCCGATCAGGCGTTGTTCGTTTTTGCCGCGGCCCAGCCCGCGCCGAGTTTCCGCATGCTCGACCGCTTTCTGGTAACAGGTGAAAAAGCCGAAATCGAACAACTGGTAATTGTTGTCAACAAGATTGATCTGGATGAAGACGGCAGCGTTCGCGCGCAATTCAAAATCTATGAGGATATTGGGTACACCGTGCTATACACCAGCGCGCTGAAAGGCATCGGCCTTGAAGCACTGCGCGAGACACTGAAAGACCGCATTTCGGTACTGACCGGCCCGTCGGGCGTTGGCAAGACGAGCCTACTGAATGCCCTGCAACCGGGTCTCGGTCGCGCGGTGAAAAGCGTGAGCCGCTATTCACAGGAAGGCATACACACGACGCGCGACAGCGAGCTGGTCAAGATACAATCCGGCGGCTATCTGGCCGACACGCCCGGTATCCGCACGCTGATGCTGTGGGATGTGGAGCCGGAGGAACTGGATGCCTACTTCCGCGAGATCGCACCCTATGTGGCCGAATGCCGCTTTGCCGATTGCACGCACCTCAACGAGCCTGACTGCGCCGTTCGGGAAGCGGTTGAGCAGGGCAGGATCAGCCGTATGCGCTACGAGAGTTATAAGAGCCTGCGACGCGAGTTGGAAGAAGCCTACGCGCTTTAGAAACGCTGCGACCCCACCTCTGGCGTAGCCGGGCGTTGACGATTTACCCGGATGGGCGCTCGACTACGCCGAAGCAACTTCATTCACCACCGCAATAGAATGACCGAGTTTTAGCTGGAGCCTGAAGCCGATTCTTTCGCCGGCTGCTCCTCCGGCTGCGCGTCTTCCGGTCTTGCTTCCCAGATTTCCTTGGCGATATCGATATACAGCCGCCCGTCCAGATGGTCGATTTCATGCTGGAAGACGCGGGCCAGCCAGCCCTTGGCTTTCACGCGTATGGGCTTGCCCTTGCGGTCCTGCCCGGTAACGACGACGGACTCGTGACGATCCACCGTGCCGTAATAACCGGGAATCGACAGGCAGGCCTCGACGCCCTCGACCATCTCCTTGCTGGCCTTGATGATCTCAGGGTTGGCGACGACGTACAGCACGCCGGCGTCCTTGCCGTATTCCTTCCGGCTTTCCTCATCGTCCGGCAGGCGCACGATAATCACCCGCTGGCTAACTTCGATCTGGGGCGCGGCAAGCCCGACGCCCTGCGCCTCATCGAGCGTGTCGATCATATCATCGACAAGCTGCTGAAAGTCGCGGTCAAACGAAATCACACGACGCGCCTTGCGGCGGAGCGTGGGATTGTCTGGTTGAATGATCTTGCGAATGGCCATGGCTTTTACTTTTGTGGATATAACGGATCACTTATAGCGCAGATCGTACCAATAATCCAGCCTTATTGACCGGGTTCATCGAGGTCGTTCCGCAACCGTGGCACTCTGGGAGGGCGCACGGCATCGCGCACGGTGCGCGGCGGCTGAACCTCGGTATTCTGCATCTGCGCCGAGACATCGCGCGCGATGGTGTCTTCGCTGCCAGCGCTTCTGGGCGGCGTAGCGTTCCCGGCGACCTTTTCATGGTAAGCGGCCAGATATTCAGCGATCGCCTGACGCTGGCTTTCGGTATAGGCACGCTGGGCAAGCTGGCGCTGGCGTGCCAGCCGCTGCGAAATTTCCGCCTGCAATTCCTTCGGCGTCGGCACGTTGTCCATCACTTTGGGCGCGTCCGTACCGATGAGCGAGATTTCAACCCGCCCTCGGTCGATCAGGTTGTTGAACAATCCGCGCACGCTGGAAACAACGCTGTCGACCTTCTCAAGCCGAATCTGGTCGACTTCAGCCTGAAGCCAGAGCGGGCGCTTGCGAATCAACGTGATGACGTCCTGCCCCAGCACAAAGTGATCGTTGCGCCAGTCCCAGTCGGCCAGATACAGCGCAATCGAACTGACAAAGACGATAATCGCGCCGATAAGCAGCCCAACCCCGGCATATTCCGGCACGACGCCGGCCAGCGACACGCCGATCAGCGCAAGCCCGATCAGCAAGAATAGCAAAGGCAGCATGATGTGGCTCAGCCATACCGTGATGTGCTTGCGGTAGACGGTGTTGCCGTTTTCGTCGATAAAGCGCGTGCGTAAAGGCGCAAAAACAAATCCACCGCTCCGCGAGCTGGTCACCACCGGGCTTGGCATGGCGGACACGGCGCTGGCCGACGTTTCCTCGGCGCTCAGGCCGAGTACGCGATTGATCTCCGCTTCGATCTCACGGCGGTTCTGTTCGGCAACGCTGCGGCGAACCTGCTCGCGATACTCAAAAATCAAGGTGCGAACGCGATCCGGCTTCGGGATCACCGACATCGACACGTGGCCCAGCTCGCCCGCCGTTTTGACCGTAATCGTGCCATAACCGAACAGGCGCGAAAACGGATCGGCCGGCGGGATGGAAATGCTGACCTCTTGAACGCGCTCCAGCGGGATTTCGCTCAGGCTATTGTGCAGGCCGAACAGAACATTGCGAATACGCACGACGCGCTGGTCCGTCACCACGAGGGCGTCGTCCTGCCACTCGACATACAGGTAATACATCAAGGCGCTTGGCAAGATCAGCCCCAACCCGATCAGGCCCAACCCAAGCAGCGTCGGCCCGGCGACGACAATCGCCCCGATGATGAAGGCCGCCGCCAGCAGCAGCGGCAGCCAGGCGTAACGGCCATACGACCACCAGTGACGGCGGAAAATCTGTAGCACGACTTCGTCGGCGCGCTGGCCTTTGAACAGCGGTTTCACGGCGAGTTGGTACTCGCCGCCCTGAAAACCGAGATTGAGGCGCAGTTCCGGGTGCTGCATCACGAGCATGGCCAGTCGCTGGCGCGAGAGAAACAGCACGATGCTCGGCTCGACGATATGCAGCGTCGCCGCCTCTACCATCTGAGTGAACAGCGCCGCTTCGCCAATAAACTCATTCGCGCGCACCTCGCCAAACGGAATTTCGACGGCCTCGCCGCGTTCATTCTCTTCCCAGCGCGTGAGCACGCCGCGCCCCGCAACAAAGTAGAACAACCCCTGCGCGGGTTGCCCCTCACGAAAAACCACCGCGCCCGGCTCGAACCGCAAAACCTGAAAGGCGCTGGCGACAAGCTCAAGCTGGCTGTCGGGCAGGCGCTCGAACAGCAGCAGGCGTCTGACATGAGATTGCACAAATCGCTCGGCCATGCGTCTTTCCTACGGATTTGCCAGCCACATGCCCATATTGTAGCTTAATTTGGGCATTAATTCGTCACTGCGATGGATTGACGGGGAACTGCTCGGCGATGACGCGGACGTAGCTGGCGAGATAATGCAGCAGATCGGCCCGTTCTTCAGGACTCAGCAGCGTGAAAACCTGCCGCACCTGACTGAGCAGGTCGGCCTGCACCGCCAGAAAGCGCGCCTGCCCGGCAGGCGTCAGTACGACCTCCACCGAGCGACGGTCTTCGGCATGAGGTTCGCGCGTGACCAGCGGCGGGTCCATCGCTTCCAGACGTTTGACCAACCCGCTCATGGTCGCGTTGGTGAGGTGGTGCGCACGCGCGATCTGGCCAATGGGACAGCGCCCACCACGTTCGGCCAGCGTTTTCAGCACGTAGAACTGAGGCGGCGTCAGGCCGTGCGCCGCAAGGTGGGCGGCCAGCCGTTTCTCGCCATCCAGCACGATCTCAAACAGCAGCGACCAGAACCGCAGTGTATCGCGTTCGACGTCGTTATCCACAGAATTCTCTCGCCCGGCGCGCTGCCTGCACAGCAGACTCTTACACACTCCTATAACGAGTGTAGCTAACACTCGCCGGGGATGCCAGCGGGAAGGCCGCCGTTATTCGCCGAGCGAATCCCAGATGTCCAGCTTCTGCCTGATCCGGCGGATCACCTCATCGGTAAATTCGGTGGTCGAAGCCGATCCCCCCAGATCGGGCGTCTTGATGCCCTCGTAAACCGTTTCCATGACCGACTCATAGATGGCGCGGCTGGCCTCGTTCGCCTTTTCGCTCCTGAAATAACGCAGCAGCGATGCCGCGGCCAGAATCATCGCCATCGGATTGGCGATGTTCTTGCCTTGCAGGCTCGGCGCTGTTCCATGTGGCGCCTCCGTGAGCACGGTTCGCACATCAAAATTGTCATCAAAGCTGAGAATGACCGACTCGGCCCCGGCGATGGTGCCAAACAGTTTCATCACCAGATCGCTGAGGGTGTCGCCATCCCGGTTGAGCGCGGGGATAACCAGCGATTCCCCGGTGCTTTCCAGCAGCAGCGCGAACGTCGCGTCGATCAACTGCGGGTTGTAGCGCACTTCGGGATAGCGTTCGTGGGCGGCGTCGAGCTCCTCCTTGAACAACCCGTCGTAAATCGGGTTGACGGTAAACTTCGGACCGCCAAAGACAATCGCGTTGGTGCGTTTGGCCAGACGGAAGCTGAATTCGGCCACGACCCGGCAGGTGCGGCGCGACAGGCGGCGCGTGCTATAGGCAACCTCATCCAGACCTTCGCCCTCACGCCATTCCTTGGCGTTGTAGGCATCTTCGACGGCCATCCGCACAACCGAAATCGGCTGGTAGACGCCGCCAATCGGCGGAACCGAGGGAATCCGGCGACCCGTCCGCAGGATCACCTGCGCGTTAATCAGGTCGCGCAGCAGGGCGTTCGGGCTGCCGACATCGTCGGGATCGACCGGCGTGATCGTCGCCGCCTTGATGCCCAGCCCGGTTTCGCGGAGCCGGGCGGCAGCCTCATGAACCACCTGATTCCGGGTCGCCCGCCGGTTCTCCAGCGACAGATCGAAAACTTCAAAGCGCATCGGTACGCGCAGCACATCAGGATCGAGCACGCGCAGCGCTTCTTCAAGCAGTTCCTGGCCGGTTTGGTCTCCCTGTAAAACCACTACGGTTGGTATTGCGTCGGCCATGTGACCTCTTTCCACAGGTTAGGTTTCTAGACTGGCGGCCAAGTTTAGAGCATCCGGTCTGAAATTTCACGCCCGGCTCGCGCTGTAGCCGGCCTTGCCCGCCGCTGGTAAACTACTGTCGCTCGGATTTGCGGAGCATGGCGACGGACGGACACTACACATCAGCACATCAGCCGCGCCGCCTGCAAGCCGAACGCCGGGATCGGGTGGATTTTTGGCGTCCGCCGGGCCGGTTCTGTCAATTGCCAAGCGCGCCCTAGACGTTGCCTATGACGCCCACACTGGCCGAGCTGGCCGGCAGGCTGCTCGATATTCAATTGACCGCCGAGCAAGAAGCGCAATTCACAACCTACGCGCGTGAACTGCAAATCTGGAACGAGCGCACGAATCTGACCGCCATCACCGGCGACGCCGAGATCAGAGTGCGCCATTTTCTCGATTCGCTGACGGTGGCCCGCGCGACGCCATTGACGCCGGGACTGCGTCTGATCGACGTGGGATCGGGCGCGGGTTTCCCCGGCCTGCCGCTGGCGATTGCGTTTCCGCAGCTTTCGGTAACGCTGCTGGAAGCGACCGGCAAAAAGATCGCCTTTCTCGATCACATGATCGCTACGCTCGGCTTGCAGAACGTGACGACGGTTAACCTGCGCGCCGAGGAAGCAGGACAGGACAGCCGCCACCGCGAAAACTATGACGTGGCAGTCGCGCGGGCGGTGGCTCGCCTGCCGAGCCTGCTCGAATATCTGCTGCCGCTCACCAGCATCGGCGGCGTCTGCATAGCGATGAAGGGGCGCACCGCGCGCGAGGAGGCCCGCGACTCGGCGCGCGCCCTGTCTGTGCTCGGCGGGCAATTGCTGGAAATCGCCAGCGTTCAGCTTCCCGAAGTCGACGAGCCACACCACCTGATCGTCGTCAGGAAAGTCAAAGCGACGCCGGCAGGTTATCCGCGCAAACCCGGTATTCCAACGCGCAAACCGCTGGTATAAACCATTCAGCGCCGGCCCAGAATTTCGCCGCGCAAACAAACGGGCGACCTGCCGGTACAGGTCGCCCGTTTACCTTTACCTCTCCCCAAAGCAAGCCGCTTCAGAGAGAGGTGGCATGAGCGTTACGACAGAACCGGATCGCTAGGGAGAAACCTCCTCGGTCGGTACTTCGGTCGCTTCAGGCGTTTCCTCGGTTGGCGGAGGTTCGGCAGCCTGCAACGTGAAGCCCTGGCTCGCCGTGTTGTTATCCTCGCGCGACTCCGCCACCTGATTGGCCGAGTCGGCGCGGGCGGTAACCGTATAGCTACCAAACGCGCCCAGATCCACGTCGATCTCCTGCTCGCGCACCTGTCCGGGATCAGTCGCCTCGAAGTTCAGCACCTGAGCCGAGGCATTCGGCGGGTTGAATTCCAGCGTCACCTGATAGGCCTCGGCGCGCGCGTTGCCCTGATTGCGTACGGCGACGCGCACCCGCGCCAGTGTCGAGCCGGGCGTCGTCGTCACGACCAGATTCGTGACAACCAGATCCGGCTCGTTCCCCTGAATGTTGAAGTTGAGCTGCTGCGAGTTGTTGTCCTCGTTGCTTTCAGGGATGGTGTTGTCCGGGTCGACCGTAGCTGTCACGCGCACGCTGCCGCCCGCATTGGCCCGGATGCCGATGAAGTTGATGGTGAACGACGCGCCCGCCGGCAGGTTCGGAATCGTGGCTTCAGAGGTCGGCAGGGTCAAGACGATACCGGGCGACGAGAACGACAGGCGAACCAGCACATTGCTCGCCGCGCTCGTGCCGGCGTTGGTCACGTTCACATTGATGGAGAAATCGCTGTCGACGCCCGGCTGGCTCGGCGTCACGGTCATGCCGCCGATCCTGAGATCAGGCTGGCCCGGCCCGCTGGTCGCCGTTGGAACCGGCGTAGCGCCCGGCCCCGACACGATGGGCAGATTGCCGCACTCACCACCGCGACGCACGACAAAGGCCGCGACCCACGCTTCAATGCCGTTGAAATTGACCAGATACCACGATGTATCGGCCAAACGGCCAATCACCGTTGCCGTCTGGTTGCCGCGCAACTGCGACACCACGCTGAAGGCCGTGCTGGGGCCGCTACGTAGATTCACCGCGCCGCCATCGAACGAAGCCACGACACACGGGCCGGTCTGCGGCAGCGGCACAAGCGGCACGCGAGTTGGCGCCGGGGTAGCGGTCGCAACCGGCGTCGGCGTGGCGTCGTCCGCCGGTTCAGGCGGCAGCAGGGCCACACGCAGTTGGTCAGCCTCTTCGCCGTTATAGAAGATCGTCAGCAAATAGCGGCCGCTCTGCTCCGGGATGTTCAGTTCCATACGCCCAAGCTGCAGGCTGACGCGCGCCAGTTCGTCACCGGCCTCGTCGGTCAGCGTGACGACCGCCGGTAGCGGCTCCTCGCTCTCGACGATCAGGCGCAGCGGCGTATCTTCAGCGGCATCGAAAACATAACGCAGGAGCGAATCATCGGGGCTGACGTCAACGTCCAGATCATCGCCCACCGCCAGCGGTTCGGGCAGCGGTTCTACCTCGCTCACCGCGATGGTGAAGTTGCCCGGACGCCCGGTAGCGCTTTGAACCTGCAGGATGTACAGGCCGCCCTCCGGCAGTTGGACAGCCGCTTCCAAACGTGGCGCGGCCACCGGGTTGCCGATGTCTTCAACCAGCATTCCGGTGGATGTCAGCACGCGCAGCGCAGGCGCGAACTCGCCGGTCGTCGACTGGACAACCACACCAACCACCTGGGGTTCTTCCGCCGCATAGAGGAACGACGGCGCGATATTGAGCATACTGACCTGACCGGTGCGCTCCTCGCCAACCGAGATCGGCTCGGCAGCTTCCTGCGCGCCCACCCGCGTCAGGCCGGGCACAAGCACCAGCGCTGCGGCGATCAGTAAAATCGCCGCTCGAAATATTCGGTGTTCCGATGACATCTGCGTTCTCCTTGGCTTAAACTCCAAGAAACAGACGATATGTACATCTTAATATTACTCGGATTTCCGGCTTTATGGGTACATTGGCATCCAATCGTAGGCCAATCGCTCATCTTGCGTCCGATTCGCAGCTTATGCCGATGACAGGCACGTTGGTCGAAACCATCCATCCCGCCCCGCCGTATGATTTTGCGCTAACGGCGCGGGCATCTCGCTTTTACAACACGCTCGGCGCTTTCGATGGCAGCGCTTACTGGCGGGCACTTCGCATCGGGCAGGGTCTGGCACTGGTCAGGCTGGCGGCGACCGGCACGCCAGACCGGCCGGCCATCGACGTTTATCTGATGGCGACCAGAGGAGAGGTCGATCACGATGCCCTGCGCCGCCACGTCCGGCGCATTCTCAATCTGCATCTCGACCTGAGCGGCTTCTACGACGTCGCCCGGCGTGACGAACGGTTGTGGCGCGTGGTCGAATCGTTATCGGGTCTGCACATTTTTCAGACGGAGACGATCTTTGAGGCGCTTGCCATTACCGTGCTGGAGCAGCAGATTTCGCTGGCGGCAGCCCAGCGCGGCGAGCGCTGGCTGATCGAATGGGCCGGCGACCGGATTGTCTGGAACGGCACAGCACACGCTGTTTTTCCCCCGGCTTCGCGGCTGGCGCAAGCCAGCATCGCCGATCTGACGCCGACGAAAGTGACCTTTCGCCGCATGCGTACGGTGATCGACGTCGCCCGGATGGAGATGGAAAATTCCTTTGAACGTCTGCGGGAGCAGCCACTCGACGACGCCTATCGCGCGCTGGTTTCGCTGAGCGGCGTCGGCCACTGGACGGCGGCATGGACGCTGGCGCGTGGAACCGGCCATTTCATCTATTTCGGCAGCGCCGACGTCGCGCTGCGCGCCGCCGTCAATCACTATGTCTACGGGCAACCGGGGCGCTGCGATGCGGCGACGACCGACGCGTATTTCAGGCAGTTTGGCGAGCACGCCGGCCTCGCCGCCTATTACACGCTGATGAAGTGGGCGTTTGACCGTTATGCGACGCCCTAGCTAATCCTGCCAGCGCACGATCACCTGTCCGTTAAACCCGGAGATGGAATGCGTAACCAGCAGGTTGAAATCGCCATCCCTCGGCACGTGAAACCCGCTGATCACGGCGCTTGTGCCGCTGCGGGCGGTTTCGTCGTTGCCGATCAGGGCAAGCCCGTCGGCGTCGACAATGACCAGAAGCGGGTCGGCGTCTCCGGCCACGTTATCGGCGACGATGTTGATGGTATCTTCCACGCTCGCGCTGAAGGGAATGCTGTGAACCAAACTGGGCGCAAAATCGAGCGTGATCGAATCGCCGGGCCGCAGCTGTTGCTGCTCGGCCGTCCGCTGGCCAATACCGATGATCCACTGCAGGTAATCGGAGGCGGCGACCTCATCATCGAAGAGTTCGCTTTTGGCGCGGGCGCGGAAGTAGAAAAGCGCCGGATGATTTTCGTCCTGACGGCTGATCGCCTCGTCCAGATCGCTGACCGCGTCTGCAAACGCCGCCTGTGAGAAATGCAACAGCGCCCGGTTAGCGTATGCCTCCGGCGTCGGCGCGATTGCGATCAGCGCGTCCAGATCTTCGATGGCGCGCTGAACCTGCCCCGTGGTCGCGTAATATTCGGCGCGGGTCGCATAGATGGAAGCCTGCAATTCCGGCAGGTGCTGCGAATATTCCAGCGCACGCGTCAGATCGTCGATAGCCAGATCCAGTTGCCCAAGCTGCTGGTAGCTTAAGCCGCGAATGTAGTACGCGCGTCCATCGCGCGGATTGAAGAGGATGAACAGGCTGAGGTCAACCACTGCCTGATCGTAGCGCTCGTTCTCGACCGCATTTCGCGCGCGCTGAAAAAACAGCGGCGCGACCGGAGGAGCCTCGTCCGGCGTCCGGCCCTGCGCGCGAATCATGGAGGGATACGCCAGAGTGACGATGAGGAGGATGAATAACCACCTGCGCATGATGGCAGACCTTCCGGCTTCTGCCACGAATTTATTTACATTATATAAGGGATATCGGCGGAACAGCGCGCGGTTATTATGCAAACACTCATACGATCAGGCGCGCGTAGAGCAGTTCTTGAGACAGCTCCGGCAAAACCGTCTCCGTCGTCTGCAGCGTCAGCGACGCCGCCGTGATGCCGAGACGCATCGCCTCATCGACCGGCACCTCGTTGAGCAGGCCGAAAATCATGGCCGCGGTAAACGCGTCCCCCGCGCCGGTTGAATCGACGATGCTGGTGCGAATAGCGCCGATATAGCCGCTGCCATTTCCGTTGGCGTAAGCCAGCCCTGCTTCCCCAAGCGTGACGACGGCGATTTCCACGCCCAGCGCCACCAGCCGGCGGGCGACGTCAATCGCTGTTTCACGATCGTAAGCCCGATGTTCCAGCCCACAGAGAGCGCTGGTTTCCGCAGCGTTCGGCGTCGCCAGATAGAGCCGGTCGAGGTACGGGCAAAGGCGCGGGGCCAGATACGGCGAGGTCGGATCGGCGCACACCTGAACGCCATAGCGCGTCGCCAGCTCAAAGACCGCCTCCAGCGCTTCATCGCTCAGATTGGCGTCGATTACCAGCAGTCGAGCCCCGGCGAACAGCCGCCGGTGCCGGAACAGATAATCGGGATTGATATGGCGCATGACCGAAAAATCGCTCACGGCCACGTCAAGGTCCCCGTTGGGCTGCTGAAGCACGACGTGACAGCCGGTCGTTTCGCCTGCCGCCCGGAGGACATGGCGACAGTTAACGCCAAAATCACGCGTGCGCTTCAGCACGCGCTTGCCCATGACGTCGTCGCCAACCGCGCTGAGGAGGATCGCCGGCACATCGAGCTTCGCCAGATTGGCGGCAATATTGCGGGCAACGCCGCCGACACTGTTGCGAACCGCGCCGCTGTTGTCCGCGCCGGATTTGAGCGGCTCGAACGGGCGCGCCTTGATGTCAATGCCCGCCGCGCCAATGACCAGCACGTAGTCGTCTTTAACGGTCATGCCTGAGCGCCTTCCTGTTCCAGCCACACGGCTAATTGATGGTACGGGCGTTCAAACACCCGCGCGCCTGCCGGAACGCGACTCGTCTGGCCCGGCGGCGTCAGGTACAGGCGCAGCCGCGCCGCCGTTGGTCTGCCGCTTGCCGCCCACCGCTGCACAAGTTCCTGCAAGGCGAGCACCGCGTCTGAACTGCCAAAGCCAATCGCGAAACCGCGCCCGTTGTACGGGACGAAACAGCCGCTACCAGGGACAAACAGGGCAAACCCGGGATTGTCCAATCCAAAGGCAGGCTTGTCGCCCAGCAGATGGTATAACGCGAACCGGGCGTCATCCGGCAGATTGAGCATCAGGAATGGCATCAGGCCGTTCCAGTAGTCCGATATGGCCAGCGGCAAGCCGAGATAGTTCTCTTCGGCGTCGTTCAGCATCAGCATTTCAAGCGCCGCCGCGTCCATACCGGCAACATGATTCGAGACGATCACAAGCGACGTCGCGCCGACCCGTTTCGACAGCCGGGGGCCGGCCATGGGGCCGCGCAGGCGTACAAAGCCGCAGGGGATGTTATCGCTGCTGAACAGCGCACCGCCTTCGATGCAGCGAAAAGCGGCGGAAAACTGGAGCGCGTCGAGCCAGATGGGCGCGACCAGAATGCCATCCGGCTTCAACTGGTTGACCCATGCCGGCAGAATATCCCAGACGCTGGCGGTGGCGATGATGCGATCGTAGGAAGCGCGCGGCGAATAGCCCGCCGCGCCATCGCCCTGAACGATTCGCACCTTGTACCCCAACCCCAGACGCTGCAGGTTTTCTTCCGCCAGTTTGATGATGTGATTGTCGATTTCGATAGAGGTAACGGCCCCCGTGGGGCCGACGACGTGCTGCATGAGCGCTGCGCTGTAGCCGGTTCCCGCGCCGATTTCGAGGACGTTCTGGCCCGGCTCCAGCTCAAGCTGGCCGAGCATGGCCGCGATCATGCTGGGCTGGCTGAGCGAACTGATGAGGCTGCCATCGACGTCGGTTTTTATCGGTACGGCCTCATCGCGGTAGGCGACATCCAGCGGCGCGCCCGGTAGAAAAAGATGCCGGCGCACCGAACGAAACGCATCTTCAAGACGCGGGTCGTTGAGGTCGCCGCGTTCCTTCAAACCGGCGATCAGCGCCTCATTCAGCGCCTCGGCCAGCGCGTTATCGCTCATACCATGCCCGGCGCTTACGCAGCGAGACACCGGCCTCGGCATCGCTGCGACGCGCCGTGCGTACTCGCCCACGAGCGTCGATATGCACCTGTCCCGCGCGCTGCAAACGGGCAAACTCTTCCGGCGTGATGACAGGCGCAGGTTCGCCGCCCAGCCGTTCGAGTCGCTCTTCGACCCGCGATCCGGAACGCGCCCTCGGGTGGTTCGCAGGCGGCGTTCCGGGGGTGCAAAAGGGCCGGGTGGGC
>QGUR01000351.1 GCA_003242205.1 Chloroflexota bacterium
GTGGAGATGGCCCCGTGGGTGTGGCTGTATGTCAGCCCCGAATACACGGCGCAGCAGCCCTACGTGACCGGCTTCATCCCGAATCCGAGCGACTCGCTTTACACGCTGGCGCAGGTTCGGCTGGAGCGTTAGGTGTTAGAGGCTGCAGCCCTATAACCCGGCAATGCCTGTGATTGTTAGCTGAAGTAAGGGAACCTCACCCCCTAGCCCTCTCTCCAAATCCAAACGACAGGATTTGGAGAGGGGGAACCGACGACATCAACGTGATCTGTCTGGCTCCCCCTCTCTAAAACACGCACTTTTCGTGTTTTGGAGAAGGCAGCAGCGAGACCACAAGCGTGGGGGATGAGGTTCAGGTCTGCCTCGTCTGTGAGAGAAAAGCCACTGCATGGCCCGCTACCTCGCGCAACGCATCGTCGCCTTCATACCTATCCTGCTCGGCGTGTCCATCCTGATCTTTCTGATGATCCGGTTCGTGCCGGGCGATGCGATCATCGCCATGCTCGGGACGGAAGCCGGGATGCTGACCGAGGCACAACGCCGGGCGCTGGAAGCCTATTTCGGCCTCGATAAGCCGGTGATCGAGCAATATTTCGTCTGGCTTGGTAACGCGCTTCAGGGCGACCTCGGCCTGTCGGTGCGCCACGGCGCGCCCGTGCTTCAGGTCATCCTGCAGCGTTTCCCGGTCACGTTGCAGCTTGCCGTCATGGCGATGGTCATTGCGCTGGCCGTCGGCCTGCCGCTTGGCATCCTGTCGGCGGTGCGCCACAATTCGTTGATCGACCTGATCGGGCGGTTGTTCGCGCTCGTCGGGCTGGCGATGCCGAACTTTCTGCTCGGCACGCTCATCATCTACGTGCTGTCGGTCTATTTCCGCATTCTGCCCAATTCGGGTAATTTCGTCAGTCTGACGACCGACCCGGCGCAAAATCTGGGGCAGATGATCTTTCCGGCGATCACGCTCGGCTTCTCGTTCGCAGCGTCCGTCATGCGAACCACACGCTCGGCCATGCTGGAAGTGCTGGGACAGGATTACATCCGCACTGCCCGCAGCAAGGGCCTGCGCGACGCCGTCATCAACCGCCGCCACGCGCTGCGTAACGCGCTCATTCCGGTCATCACGATTGCCGGCGTCGAGATGGGCTATCTGCTCGGCGGTACGGTGATCGTCGAGGAAATCTTCGCGCTGCCAGGGCTGGGCCGGCTGGTCTTTAACGCCATTTCCCAGCGCGATTACGCGCTGGTGCAGGGCATTGCGCTTTTCATCGCCTTTAACTTCGTCGCCATCAATCTGGCGGTTGACCTGCTCTATACGGCAGTTGACCCAAGAATTACCTATGATCGCAAAGCCTGAACTCGCGCTTGAGCGACCGAAGGAAGAGAGCCTGCTGCGCCGCCTGCTCAGGAACAGAAGCGGCGCGGTGGGTCTGGTTCTCGTCGCCGCGTTTTTGATCACCGGCCTGCTCGGAGCACTGGGGGCCACGCCCTATCCATCGCTGGAGCAACACCCGCGCGACCGCCTCAAGGGGCCGAGCGAAACCTACATTCTGGGAACCGATATGTTCGGGCGCGATCTCGCCAGCCGCCTGATAGAAGGCGCGGCCAACTCGCTGCAAGTCGCGCTACTGTCGGTCGGGCTGGCGACGCTCGCCGGGACGACCATCGGCACGATTGCCGGTTATATCGGCGGCACGCTCGACAATATCATCATGCGCGTGATGGACATCTTTTTCGCCCTGCCCGCCCTGCTGCTGGCGCTGCTGGTCGTGACCGTCCTCGGCCCCGGCATCAACAGTACGGTGCTGGCCATCGCGGTCGTCTACACGCCGATTTTCGCCCGTGTCGCGCGGGGGCCGGTGTTAAGCGTCAAAGAGATGGAATTCATCACGGCCACGCGCTGCCTTGGCCTGCCGGAGTCGCGTATCCTCCTCCGTCACGTGCTGCCCAACACGCTCGCGCCGCTGATTGTGCAGGTCAGTCTGGCGCTGTCGTGGGCGCTGCTGACTGAAGCGGGGCTGAGTTTCCTCGGCCTCGGCACACAGCCGCCGCGCGCCTCGTGGGGGGTGATGCTGAGCGAATCGCGCGGGTTAGCGGAGCTTGCGCCGTGGCTGATGCTCTATCCCGGCATTGCCATCATGCTCGGCGTGCTCGGCTTCAACCTGCTGGGCGATGGGCTGCGCGACGTGCTCGACCCAAGGATGCGCGGGCGAATGTAAAACGTCACGAAAAACGGATGATGCCGCGGGCAATTTCGCCCGAAAGCATCGTCTCGAACGCCTCGTTAACCTGTTCCAGCCGGTACTCGCGCGAAATCAGTTCGTCCAGCTTCAATTTCCCGGCCATATAGAGATCGAGCAGCATCGGAAAATCCCGGCTGGGATTGACGCTGCCGTAATAGCTGCCTTTGACCGTTTTTTCCTGCCGGGTGATGACCGCGCCGGGAAGGTTGGTCCCGCTGCCCATTTGCGACAATCCAGCAAGCACCGCCGTGCCGCCCGGACGCACGGCCTGAAGCGCCATTTCCTGCAACGCGGGAATGCCCACCGCCTCGAAGGCATAGTCCGCGCCGCGCCCGCCCGTCAGCGCGCGAACAGCCGCCACGGTCTTGTCGTCGGAAAGCAGCGTATTGGTCGCGCCGAACTGCCGGGCCAGCGCCAGTTTTGTCTCGTTCACGTCCACGGCGATGATCGTCTGCGCCCCGGCCAGCGCCGCGCCCTGAACAATGTTCAGCCCGACGCCACCACAACCGATGACAACCACACTAGCGCCCGGTCGCACATTCGCCGTGAACAACACAGCGCCAACGCCGGTCGCCACGGCGCAGCCAACCAGCGCAGCGACTTCGAGCGGCACGTCCTTACGCACCGGCACGCAGCTTTGTTCCGGCACGACGACATATTCCGCGAAGGTCGCCAGCCCGCAGTAGTGATAGACCGGATCGCCATCCCGGTAGAGCCGCGTTGTGCCGTCGAGCATCGTCCCCGCCCAGATGGGATCGGTGAAGGTTTCGCACAGATTCGGCATGCCACGTTGGCAGTAGAAGCAGTGGCCGCAGTCCGGCGTCCAGCTCAGCGTAACGTGATCGCCAACGCTCACGCGGGAAACGCCCGGCCCGACCGCCTCGACAACACCCGCGCCCTCATGGCCGCAAACGACCGGCATCGGGTGGCGTGTCGCCCCGGTAACGAGGTGATAGTCGCTGTGGCAGACGCCGGAAGCGACGATACGGACGAGCACTTCGCCCGCTTTTGGCTCGTCCAGCCTCAATGTCTCAACCTGAAAAGCGCGATTGGGCGCTTCCAGAACCGCAGCCTGAATTTTCATTGTCGTATCCAGTGATGTAAGTGAGTCAAAAGCAATCTATGGTTATTGCGAGATTGATTGGGGCTTGGCAACGCTAAGCTTCAGCCCTACTCTGCTCCCTCATGCAGCGTGGCCAAAAGATGTTGTACGAACGTCACGCGCCAGCCCCGCGCTTGTATTCGATTAGCTCTGCCGCGCTGCGCGGCGCATTTCCAGGGCTTCGCGCGCGCCGTCGATCAGGTGCTGGCGTACTTCCGACGACCATTTCACGCCCGCCTGCTCCATGCCCAGAAGAACCGCGCCCACCACCGGCGGAGCATTCAGGCGTACCAACCGCGCGCCGGGCGCAATCGCCTGCACAACCTCCCGAAGCGGCTCGATGAGCATCGGCCCGCCTTTGAAAAGGCTTCCGGCCAGCACCACCTCGAACGTCTCGTTTTCGAGTTGAAGCTGACGGATGACGCCCTCCGCCAGACTGCCAAGCTGGCGTCCTGCCCAGGCAATCGCTTCCCGCGCGACCGGGTCGCCTTCTTCAGCCACTTTGAAGACCAGCGGCGCGGCAGCAGGATTTGGCCGGTAACGACGCCGCGCCAGCCCTTCCAGCAGATCCTCGAGATCGCTCGCCTGATAGTAATCCATGAAAAGCTGTGTCAGGCGTGTGGCCGGACCACGGTGGGTATAGGCCATGCCAACCGCCTGAATAGCGCGAACGACCAGTTCACTCGCGCCGCCATACTCACCGAACAGGCCGCCTTCGCCGGTCACGCGGCCTTCACGGCCCTGCGCGTCCCGACCGCGACAGTTGCAGCCCGTCCCGGCGATAATCGCCACGCCCCAGCCCGCTTCCGCCCCGGCGACCAGCGCGATGGTCGCGTCATTGGTGACGACAAACGGCCCGCCCAGATGCAGGCCATCTACCACCCGGCGCAGCGGCGCGACATCTTTCGGCCAGTCGCAGCCGGAGAGGCCGAAACCCGCTCCGCTGACGTCCTGCGCAGTGATGCCGGCCTGCGCGAAAGCCTCTGACGTCGCCTCCGAAAGCACCTTGA
>QGUR01000352.1 GCA_003242205.1 Chloroflexota bacterium
CCCGCGTAAACCGGGCGGGGGAAAGGTAGGGGCGCGCCCGGGACGTGGTATTTTAACCAGCATGGAGGAGGCTGCGTTATAGTGCCGGGGATTGTCCTCCCAAAGCTCGTCGCTCAGGCGACCGCCGTGAAAACGCAGATCGGTCCCCCAGATGTGCTCGCCGCCATCGGTTTTGAAACCATCCACGCCGAGTTCATCCACCAGATAGGCGCGCTTGGCAAACCACCAGTCGCGCGCTGCCGGGTTCGTTGGGTCCCAGACGTAGCCGCCGCGGAACCATGCGGGACGCAGACGATGCAGACTGCCATCGGGGTTGCGGACGCCGTAACCTTCCCGCTCGAAATGCGTCCGGTCGGCGTCATGCTGGGCGTGTGGCTCGGTCAGTTGTTTCATGACCGGGATTTGCCACAGAATCACCTTCAGGCCCCGTTCGTGCAGCCAGTCGATCATGCCGGCGGGATCGGGCCATTTGCCGTCGGGCGGGAAACGAAAATCGCCATACCGGAATGCCTCGCCGCCGTCGCGCGGCGTGTACTCGGCGTCGTTCCAGATGTAGAAGGTCGCTTCGTCGCTCCATGCCTCCAGCACGATCACCGACGGGATGATTTCATGCCGGAACGACGTCTCGACTTCCTGTATGGCCCGCGCCTGCGAGTTCCACTCGTTGCTCGACATCCAGAGACCGAACGCCCATAACGGTGGCAGCGCCGCCGGGCCGGTCGCCGTCGAAAATTTCCCGATGATGGCTTCAGGGCTATCGCCGGTAAACCAGACCAGCCGCAGCGTTTCGTCCGGTCCCAGATCGGCCTCCAACGTCCAGACGTCCGGCGTGGACGTGGCAAGCTCGAACTGCATCCAGCGGCTGCTATCGACCCACACGCCGTAACCTGCGGACGACAGCAGGAAGGGGATCGGGATATAAGTGCGCGTGCCCTGATCGCGATACTGCTCGTAGCAGCGGATGTCGAGCGTATTGCCCCGTTGGTTGAGCGCGTTAAAACGCTCGCCAAGGCCGAAGAAGCGTTCGTCCGGGTCGCAGGCGAAGGTCAGGCGAACGCGCCGCGCGGTCACGCCATCGGTCAGCCACTCCAGCGCCAGCAGGCGTGGCCGCTGCGGGCGCGGCTCAACCGGAGGAGCGTTCCGGGCAAAGACCAGCGCATCGCCCTCGGCCCGCGCGCCGCCGCCGGGCTGCCACGTTTCGCCCGTGAGGGTAAAGGCTTCGGTGCGCGTGCCCGTATCGGTTTCGATCCAGTAGGTCAGCCGCTCACCAAATGGCGGCGCGGTCAGGGTAGCCTGCCAGACGTCCTGATCGATTTTGGCGACATTCTGGAGGTATTCCATGCCAACGCCGGTTTCAAGCGTTGGCTGCCAGTTGACGAGATGCCGCGCCGTAACGTCCGGTAACGGCTTATCGCCGTTTGCCTGATGCACGGTCACGCGCGAAACCGCCCCGGCAGGTCGCGTCACGATGCCCACCGTGAACTGTTCTCCGGCAAGCGGCCTGCGCGGGCAGCGCTCTTCCGGAAGCTGCTGGTAGGGATGCTCGTGTCCGAATGGGCGATGAATGACTTCGATCATCAATCGGGTTCCTTGGAGAAGGCACGGTGCAAGTTCTGGAATGGCGCGGGAGCAGGGGGTTGGCAGCGCCAACCCCCTGCAACGACCTTCTGACGGGCGTGGAGGCTTCGCTTACTGCAACAGCAGGTCGATTTCGGCCTTGGCCTGATCGAGCGCTTCCTGCGCCGTCAGTTCACCATCGACCACGCGGGCGATAAGCCGGTTCACCGTATCTTCCATTTCGGCCTGCCGTTCGATGACCGGCGGCGGCACGGCGCTTTCCAGCGCCTGGAAAACGGCAGCGCGGTTGGCCGGCGGCTGCGCCAGATAGGCCTCAAAGTATTCCGGCTTGTTGAGCGCGGGCAGTTCCCACGAGCTGTCCACGCGCACGGTTGCCGCCACTTCGCTGGCGCTCAGGAATTCGGCCCACTTGACAGCCGCTTCCGCCACATCGGTATCGGCGGACACGACCACGGCGTTCGAGAAGAAGTGGTGCGCGTGCTGGTTGATCATCGGCTCGATCTGCACGTCCCAGTTCGCTTCCATTTCCATAAGCGCCGGCAGCATCCAGATGCCCGTCACCCACATGCCGAGCTTGCCGTCCCGGAACAGTTCCATATCGGAAATGCCGGAGAGGTCGGCCTGAGTCGGCATCACGCCCTGACGCACGAATTCGATCATCGAGTCCAGCGCTTCCACGCAGCCGGGCGAATTGATGGTGGACTCGGTCTTGTCCTCGTTAAAGAACTCGCAGTCCCCCTGCTGGGCGGCCTTCTTGTAGAACTCGTGATACTGGATCGGCGTGTACAGGCCCCAGACGTCGTCACCGAGCGCGTTGATGGCGATTGCGGCTTCCAGCGCATCGTCCCATGTCCATTCGGTGGTCGGGTAGTCCACACCGGCCTGATCAAACAGATCCTTGTTGTAGTACAGCAGCACGGTCGAGAAGGTCTCCGGAAGGCCAAGCTGCTTGCCTTCATACTGGAACGCCTCAAGCGCGCGCGGGTAGTAGGGCAAATCCTCGCTGATGAGGTCCGTCAGGTCGAGCAGGACCTCGTTGGCCGCGTAGGTGACGAAGTTTTCATAGTTCAGTTCGAAAACATCGGGCGCGTCGCCGCTGATGACGTCGGTCTGGAGTAAGGTGAAATAATCGGCGAAGGGCGCGCCATCGACCTCGATGGTAATGCCGGGATTTTCGGCCTCGAAGGCGGCGATGATGGCTTCAAGGTCGTCAATATGGTCGCTGCCGGCGGTGAAGTTGAAGAAACGAACCGTGACGTTGTCCTGTGCCGTTGCCGGCGCAACCATGAGCAGGAGCGCCAGCCCAACAAGCATTAGCACTTTTCTGCGGAGCATAACGAAAACCTTCCTTTTCCGTATTCTATGATTAAAAACACGCGTTCCGTCGCGTGACGAAACCTATCCCTTGATGCCGGTGATGACGACGCCGCGCACAAACCAGCGCTGGGCGACGATATAAACGGCGAAAATCGGCAGCACGGCGACGACCGACCCGGCCATGACGATGTTCCATTCCGTCAGCGCCCGCGTTTCCGACTGCAAAAACGACAGCGCCACCGGCAGCGTCATGATCTCGTCGCGCCGGGCGACGAACAGCGGCCACAGATAAGAGTTCCACAGCCCCATGAAGCTGAAGACGCCAAGCGTCGCCAGCGCCGGGCCGGACAGCGGCAGCGCGATTTTCCAGAAGATGGTGAACCAGTTCGCGCCATCGACGAATGCGGCTTCCTCGTAGTCTTTCGGCAGGGTGAGGAACGACTGCCGCAGCAGGAAAACGGCGAAAGCGCTGAACAGGCTGGGGAAAATCAGGGCGGCGTAGGTGTTGATCCAGCCAAGCGAGCGCACCAGAATGAACTGGGGGATGATGAGCACCGAGCCGGGGATCATCATGGTGGCCAGATAGAGCATGAAGACGACATTGCGCCCGCGCCATTGCATGCGCGAGAAAACAAAGGCCGCCATCGCCGCGAAGAAAATCTGTCCCAGCGTGCCGAGGCCGGCGACGAGGATGCTGTTGAAAAGCACGCGCGGCAGGTCGATCCGCCGTCCCAGTTCCGCGTAACTTTCCAGCGAAATTTCTTCGGGAATCAACTGCGGGCGCGCGCTGAGCACATACGCTTCCGGCGTCAGCGATGTGCTGATCATCCACAGGAATGGCGTCACCATCGTTATGGCCAGCAGCGCCATCACCGCGTATTGCACGAAGGTCCAGAAGCGCGCGCGTGAAAGTAGTGCGGTGGGCTTCGCCTCCCGGCTGGCGACCGCCGGGGTTGCGTCCACGTCCAGTGGTTTAGTCAATCTCATAGTAAACCCACCGTTTCTGCACGCGAAGCTGGATGAAGGTGATGACGAAGATCAGGCCGAACAGCACCCACGACATGGCAGAAGCGTAGCCCATGCGGTTGTAGCTGAAGGCGTTTTTGACGACTTCGACGACGATGGTCGAAAGCTCGCGGTCGGCGGCGGTGTTTTCCACCGGCATGAGCCAGACGGCGTCGAAGATTTGAAAGTAGCCGATGATGAGCGTGATGATGACGAAGAACATCGTCGGCGTGAGCAGCGGCACGGTGATGCGGCGGAAGATGTCCCAGCGCCCCGCGCCGTCGATGCGCGCCGCCTCGTAATAGGTTTCGGGGATGCTTTGCAGGCCGCCCAGAAACAACAGGGCGTAATAACCTACGTCCTTCCAAACGCTGGTGATGACGAGCGCGATCAGCGCCGTATCGGCCTGATACAGCCCTGTCTTTTAAAAAAATATCCAACCCAAG
>QGUR01000353.1 GCA_003242205.1 Chloroflexota bacterium
GTAGATTTTTTTTAAAAACAGGTTCCAAAACTCAACATTCAGCAGTGCCCAGATATGCGTGCCGTAGTCTGCTACACCGCTTTCGTGGCGATCCAATAACCGTTCGACATAACCCGGATCAAAAAGCCCGCGCCTGTTAATGACAGATGGCGACAGCAAGTCACGAACGAAGGAGCGAGCTTCGTGGCGAAACCAGATCGAAACAGGCATCGGAAAGCCCTCCTTCTTCCGGCGGATGATCTCAGGAGGAAGGAGCGACACTCCCACTTTTTTCAACAGATACTTACGCATCAGCCGTTTCAGTTTCAGGTGTGGGGGCAGGGCGGCCGCGAACTCGACCACCATGTGATCGAGAAATGGCACGCGTGCCTCAATCGACGCTGCCATACTGGTTTTATCGCCTCGGGCCAGCAGGTCGTCGGGCAACCAGAGTTTTGTGTCCAGATAGAGCATTCGGCTCAGGGAGTCGTCCGCATCGGTTCGTTGCAAATGCTCCTCGAATACCTGCTCCGGCGCGGCGATGTCGATTATCTGTTTGAGTTTCGACGATAAAAGCTCCGCTTTGTGGTGGTGGTTGAACAGCGGGAACCAGTGCACAAAACGCGCCACTTCGCCATGCTGCGTAATCGCATGAAGCGCCAGTTTGGGCCGCTGCGGAATGGGCAAGTGCCTCTCGATGACGTGACGAATGAGCGGCTTCATTCCCTTCGGCACGAAATGCCCGAGGAACGAAAAACGTTCTCCGGCATACCGGGCATACCCGGCGAACAATTCATCGCCACCTTCTCCCGTCAATACCATCTTCACGTGTCTGGAAGCCATGTCCGCGACCATGTAGTTGGCAAGCGCCGCTTGATCTGCGATGGGCTGGTCGAGGTGCCAGACGACCTTTTCGGCGACCTCCATAAAGTCCTGCGCGCTCATCAGCACTTCGTAGTGGTCGGTCTGGTAGCGCTCGGCGATAATTCGCGCGTAGGGGAGTTCGCTAAATTCGACGCCGTCGCCCGTAAAGCCAACTGAAAATGTCTTAACCGGCTCGTTGAGATAATGGCTCATCAAGGCGACGATCATGCTTGAGTCAATGCCGCCGCTTAAAAACGCGCCGAATGGCACATCGCTGATGAGGTGAAGCTGTATGGCTTCGTGCAGCAATTCCTGAAGCTGCTCAGCGTAGACGTTTTCATGATGTCGTTGGGAGCGGGCAGGGCCAAAGCATAGATCCCAGTATTGATGCACCCTGATTTGCCCGTCTGTATAGTTGAGCAGGTATCCCGGTGGTAGTGCCCAGATGTCATCGAAAATCGTCTGCGGGGCCGGCACATACTTCAGTGTGAGGAAGTTTCCGAGCGCTTCGAGATTCAGGCGAGCATCAACGTCAGGGTGTTGAAGGATAGCTTTGATCTCTGAGGCGAAGATCAGCGAATCGCCCACCTGCGTGTAATACAGGGGCTTGATCCCAAGGCGGTCGCGGGCCAGTAAGAGGCTGTTGTTGCGCGCGTCCCACAGCGCGAAGCCGAACATGCCGCGCAGCTTGCTCACGCATTCCGCGCCGAGTTCTTCATAGAGATGGACGATCACTTCCGTGTCTGACTCTGTTTTGAAGAAGTGACCATCTCTTTGAAGTTGCCTGCGCAGTTCACGATAGTTGTAGATTTCGCCATTGAACACGACCGTGGCCGATCCGTCTTCATTGGAGATCGGTTGTTTTCCCCCGGCCAGATCAATGATGCTCAATCGGCGCATTCCAAGCCCCACACCATCTGCGAAGAAAAAACCTTCATCGTCGGGCCCGCGGTGGAAAATGACGTCGGTCATTTTCTGAAGTGTGACACGCGAATCACTTCGCTGTGCTGCTGGTCCAACAATCCCGGCGATACCACACATAACCTCTAGCTGCACCCCTTCATTAAGATGTTCTGGGCATCATATGCTGCGATTTCGTCCTCAATACGCCGTCATAAATTCGGACAATCCGCTCAGCGACGCTCGCTAAATCCAGCCCTTTTTGTAGCAGGATGGTGCGGCCGTTTGAGCGCTTTCCGGAGGAAAGTACGGCTTTCAGCGCCCCGGCAAGGGTTTCCGGGTCTCGCGGGAAAACACCTCCGGTATCCACGCCCTCAAGCACATAAGCGACGTCGCCGACAGGGACCGATACGACTGGTAAATTGCAGGCGAGCGCCTCCTTGACGACATTGGGCGAACCTTCGATCAGCGACACCATCAGGAGCGCATCCGACGCATTCATATAGAGCGGAACCTGATCAGGGCTGACATTCCAGAGCGATCGAAGCTCAACGGGCCTGTCAAAGCACCGGCGCAGATGTTCCATGGTGGATTGCGCCAGCGGATAGCCTTTGCGCGCATAAGCGGGATTGCCCGCAAACAGGACATAGTGCCGGTCATCGGGCCAGCCAAGGGAAGCACGCGCCTGACTGCGGTCAACCGGCCTGAAGGTTTGGATGTCCACGCCATTTGGAATGATATTTGCGGCGACGGGCGCGACGATCTGGGCCATCTCCGCCGATTTCACGATCACAGCATCGGCATGTTTCGCAACCCAGCGGTTAATTTGCACGACCAGCTTGCTGAGCGGCTGAATATGGCCATGCTCGTCAGGTTCGCCCAGCAGGTCGTCGCCCATGAATGAAATAACGAGCGGTTTCGTGTGTTGCGACAGCGCCAGCCACGCGCAGTAGCCGAAGTGCGCGTGGACGAGATCGGCGTGCGCGACGCGTCGTTGGAACTCGATGAGCGCCGGAAGGTATTTGAGCTTGCGCACGCCGTGCAACTGAAGTACGTCAATCTCGAGACCGCAGGCCTGCAGCGACTGGATCTGGCGCGCGACAGGTGCCATCGTACCGGGATGGGCGGGCGTTGGGAGTTCATGAGTGACCATCAGGATTTTCACGATGACCTTCTTATGACACCAAAAAGTCGTTTACACTTGCTTCGCTGGTTACTGACGGGAGAAAGTTGCCGGCGAGTTGCGCCATGCCAACAGAGCGCAACGTCCCGGCCTCGATGTGTTCCGCCACGTGCCGGAATATGTAACGGAGCTTTTCAATATCTTTTCGAGTCCGGAATTCGTAGGGATGCGCCCATAAATGAAAAACGCGCCTTTCTCTGGCAGCGCGGTCTATCCCGCGGAGAATGGGCTGAATGCGGACAAGATGCAGATTTACGGCGTCCAGCACCCGTTCAATGCGACGGTTAAAGCCAAATAGCCAGCGGGAAGCGGGTAAATTCACCAAGCCGGATGCATCGATTGAAGGCACATAAACCTGTGGCGCAACAATAATGGAGAGTTCTTCGCTGTAGCGTCGCAGAAACTTGCCGAGCAGCGGTAGCCTGTAGGCTGGTGGCATGACTTCAATGCCGCGGTAGCAGGTAAATCCGAACTGCCTGAACACCGGCAAATGCCCGACGCGATTACGCGGAAAAATGACAACTCTGGGAACGATGCCTGTACGCTGCGCTAACCGCAGCCATCCCTCAATCTCGTAACGGGCCTGCTGTTCGGGCATGTGTTTTTCATCAAACAACTGGTGCGTGAGGCCGTGAAAGCCAAATTCATGACGCTTGCCGCGTTCCAGCAGCAGGTCGATCACATCCTTTCCGTGCAGCAGTGGATGATGGTTGCGGTAATAGGCTTCGAATCGCGGGTACTTTCCTCGCCATTCCTGCGGATAAATGTCTTCTTCCGGGTAACTGCCGCCAAACAGATGGCCGACAAGCGCCCAGGTTGCCACTATGCCATATTCATCAAGCACGTCCAGTATCTGGCTGATCGCGTTTCGCTCGCGTTGTCCGTCGGCTGAAAACATTTCGGGACGGAAACGATCAAAATGCCCCCAGGCCAGCTCGGTATCCAGCGAAAAGAGGAAATAGCCTGTATCGAGGCCCTCAGTAACCGGCGGTTGGGAAAATCGACTCATTGTTCAGCTGCCTGTCGTTCAACCGGCGCCGGCGTAAAAACAGTGCGCTTGAGGCCGTATTCCAGCGCGGCTAACAACTTTCTGGCTGCTTCGCACCATGTCCATGCCTTTGCCAGAGCGGCAGCAAGCGCACCCATAGCGTTCAACGATCTGCGCGAGCGCGCAATCGCGTGCAAAGCATCGACGAATCCGGTTTCATCTGCTGTTTCCGCCCAGAAGACGCATTCAGTGTTGCCGAGCACATCGGTATGGCAGTCGATTTTTGTCGCGAGGATGGGCAATCCCGCGGCCATGTACTCAAAGAGCTTGACCGGGCTGCTGACGTTGAATTTGAGTTCGTTGGGGAAGGGCAGTACGCCAACATGCGCTTTGGCCAGCAGGGCAGGAACCTGCGCGTGCGGAACCG